>CAYWBS010000115.1:0-7974 GCA_964456215.1 uncultured Hyphomicrobiaceae bacterium | reverse complement strand
TGATGGATGGGGCGTTACGAACCATGCTTAAGTCTGTTCGGTCCGTGACCAAGCTTACGGAACCGTCACCGCAGACATTGCTTATATAAATGGCATATAGTCTATAACATACGCAACATACGTAATCTTAACAAATGATATAACTTACATAAATGCAGTAACAACATAATGTTACTATCATTAATGATGCTATTTTTCTTGTTTCATAAATTTTCATGCTTACGTTCATAGCTGAAAGCAGATTGTATTTAAGGAGTAGGTCAAGAATGAGTGCAATTCTTACAATTATCACGCCGGAGCTTATCGACCGCTACACCGACGGCGATCTCAGCGGCAAAGATAAGCGCACCGTCGAGACCGCGATCGCTACGGATACCCGCGCCCGTGACGCGGCCATTCAATCCGTTTGCGCAAAGGTCGGTCTGTCCCTGGGGTTATATGGGCCAGGTAGCTATCTTGAAAACCGCAAAGAACGGGACCGCTACAACCAACGTTTCAAATCCGGAGATTATGGACCTCGGGCGACCGGCCGTCGCGATTTGAACGCCAAAGACGTGAAAAAGCGGTTCGGGGCCGTGAACGGTCAAGAGCGCCGTCCGCCAATATCAACGAAGACCGGTTATGAAAATAACTGATGGCAGACGTCAAAGAGCAACGTCCTGGAGCAGATGACCATGACCAAATGGCCAATAACTCGAAACAGCGGCCTGGCCAATGCCATCCTCGTCGCATTCGCCGTGCTGCTCCAGGTTTCCGCCGGCCTGATTGATCTCGCTGTTGTCGCGCTTGCCAAAGCATTGCGCATCGCGAACATCTTGGAAAATGCCGACATCAATGCCGGCGTCGTAAGGTTGCCGCCCTTGCGGAGATGACTTTGACGCTTGGAGCGGGCCCGGCAAAGGTCCCTGCGTCGAGCGCTTAGAGTTCAGAGCAGCCTACGCCAACAAGACAATTCCAAACCATAGACCCGCCGGCACATCCCGGCAGATCGGAGATTACTATGCGCTATAGCACGGAGCGATCGGAAAATCATATCGCACCATTGCCCTGCGCAAACGCGAAAAGCAGGCGAAAACCACACACCGCGCCGGCGGACCGGTCAACCTCAAGATCCGAGATCATCGACAGCATTGAGCAGGAGATACCGCATTTGCGCAGGTTCGCGCGCTATCTGGCTCGCGACGCCGACCTCGCTGACGATCTTGTCCAGGACTGCCTGATGCGCGCTATCGAAAATCTCGAAAAGTGGCGGCCCGGCACAAATCTGCGGGCCTGGCTATTTGTGATCATAAGAAACCTTTTTCTGAATAAGAAGCGCCGGCAGAAGCTGGAGCGCACGCTATTTGCGTCTTCCGGCAGCGTTCCCGAAACGGCGACGCCGTCGTGCCAGGAGAGCAATCTCGCGCTCAAGGAGACGGAAGAAGCCTTGTGCGAATTGTCGGGCAATCACCGGGAAGTGCTTCTTCTTGTCGCTGTGGAGGGGCTTTCCTACGAGGAAGCGGCAGGGATAACCAATGTGTCGGTCGGCACAATCAAATCCCGTGTCTCACGGGCACGCTCGGCACTGAAAGCAAAAATCGAGAAGCGAAAAGCGGTGGCGCTCGAGAGATGGCGTTTGCGGAGCCATTTGCCGGCGCGCTCCGGCCGAAAGAACCGGACACCGGGTGATCGTGCTGCTCGCGCAATTTAAAGCCAGTGCGCGGCGCCCTCCCGATACGCCGCGACCACTCCGCCGAAATTTCAAAACAATAGCAATGAAAAGGAGAAAACAATGAATACCTCATTGAATGTCATGGATGTCAGACCCGAGGTGGAACCCATCGACACGGGACTCAATGAAAAGAACCGCAAGGAACTTTCCAGCCATTTGCGGCTCGCCCTTGCCGACACCGTCTTGTTGATGCTTAAGTCGCAGGTAGTCCATTGGAACGTCGTCGGTCCGCTCTTCGTGCCGCTGCATGAACTGACGGAGCAACACTACCAGGATCTCTTCAAAGCTGCCGACGTGATAGCGGAGCGCATTCGCGCACTCGGTTTTCCGGCCCCGGTTAACCTGCAAAATCTATCGGACAAGTCGGCCCTCTTCGAAGAAAGCACCATCAGGACCACGCAGGCGATGGTCGAGCAGCTCATCAATGACCATGAACGCGTCGTCCGCGCTCTTCGCGACAGCACCAAATTTGCAGACAAGCAGGATGACTTTGTCACCCACGATCTTTTGACCCAGCGTCTGAGTTTTCACGAGAAAGCGGTCTGGATGCTTCGTGCGATTTCGGCCAACACGGACTTGACCTAGCTTGGCCTAAAACAAATGAGCCGCGTGAGGCATCGTCCCTTTTTGGATGCTGGCGTCTGAATCTGCAAAATCGTGGGCGGTTGGCCGGCAGATCGAGCGTACCATTCGCCGGATGATCAAAGCGATGACATTCATGTAACCGTTTCAAGGCTGGTTGATGATTCTGCAGTTCATTGTGCCGAGTTGGAAGACGGTGGATGAGTTGTCAGATTTCCTCTTTCACCTGGGCATAGCTCAGCATGGCGAATAGTACCGTGCCACCGACAACATTTCCGCCTAGTGTTGGCAAAAAGAAATGTAAGACGACTGCTTCTAATCCGATACGCCCGGTCAGCAAGAGAAAGAAGGTTTCCGTCGAGCCTGCGATCACATGTGCAAAGTCTCCGAGCGCAATGAGATAGGTCAGCAGAATGATGACGAAAAATTCGGCATTTTGCGCGGAGGGCATCATCCAGACGAGCGCGGCAATGAGCCAACCCGCCGCAATCGCCCCGACAAACATTTCAGCCGGGTCGTTTTCCATCATGTGCTGACCAATCTGTGTGATTGCCTGGCTGACCGGTTCGGACAGTATGTCGGTATAGGCAAGCACGCCTGCAAAGATCAGGCATCCAAATAGATTGGCGAGGAGCACAACGGCCCACAATCGGAGCAGGATTAAATACCATCTAAACTCCCGGCGTTTGATGACCGGCAGCACGGGGGTCAGCGTGTTCTCGGTGAAGAGCTGTTGACGGGCCAGAATCACGATAAGAAAACCAACCGAATAACCGAGATTGTCGATCAGGGGTTTCCATGGTGCTTCGGGAAGATGCGCCGCGAGGAGACCTTCCGCTACGGCGGAGAACCCGATGGAAAGTCCGGCGCCCAGACCGGACCACCAAAGCGCCTTAATCCCGCGATTCAGTTCTCCTTCGCCCTCTACACGGATAATTTCGTAGACGACTGCGGCACGGAGCCGCAAATGCTCTACCAGCGCCTCCCGTTCCTTGTGTGTGAGCCCGCCTTGCTGTTCGCGCACCTCGTTCGGGGTGTCGTCATCGATGGCCTTTTTGTCGTTTTTGGTCATATTGAACGGCAATTCCCGCTCGTTGCTGCTCCGGACCTAACGTCGGCCAATAATTTTTTTATTTGCTGAGGGATTGGTTCGTTGAGGATTTCGGCACCGACAGCTTTCAGCGTGTCATTCAGATTTAGCATTTCCTCAACTTTCGCCGCCAATTCGGCATCCAGCCGCAAATGGCTGGCGACCGTTTCCCGCTCGCGATCGTTCAAACGGTTATCGATGTAGCCTTGTATTAGTTTTTCCGTGAGCTGGAAGCTGCCAGCCAATTCGTTTCTCCATTCATGATCTAACGCGGCTTATTTGTTTGCCGTATCTGATTTCGCCAGTCGTTATTGAAGACATTCGTCAAAATTACGAACAGCCCGGCCCTGGTTTTTGTTCCAGGACGCCACTTTCGATGACCATTTTTCCGGGAGAATAACGGCACCGCAACTCTTTGCGAAATTAGCGTGATCCGAGCACACGGCTTAGAAGGATCGGCGTAACCAACGTGGTCACAATGGCCATCAACACGATAGCTGAGAACAAGTTTGCAACCAATGCCGAAGGGGGATCGGGAAGCGAAAAGATACCGCCGCGGAGCGCGATGTCTGCGATGACAAGCTCGACGGCTCCTCGTCCGCTCATCGCCATACCGATGGCCGTCGCGTCCCGTTTGCTCATGCCCAGCCAATAGGCGACCAACCCGGCGCCGATCAGCTTGCCCGCAAACGCCACGATGATCAGAAGTGCCAGGAATGTTGGAATTTTCGTAACGGCGCTGGGATCGAGATGCAGTCCAATCGAAGCGAAGAAGACCGGCGCAAGAAATCCGCTGGTGATCCCCGAGACTTTATCCTTCACATTCTCATATGTACGTTCGTCCATCGTCGTGCGGTTGAAGAATAGGCCTGCCACGAAAGCGCCGAGGATGAAATGGAGCCCGAGAAGTTCAGCGAGAGATGCGTATCCGAGGGCACAAACAAGCATGGCGCTGAGTTCAAACTCCGACACCTTCGCTCTGTCAATCAAATGGCCGATTTTCGGTATGACGAACAAGCCGATTCCCACGGTGATTGCGAAGAATAGGACAATATTGCCGATTATGCCGGCTAGTTCGAAGCCGCTCGGGAACTCGCCGGTGCGAATCGTGGCAAGCAACGCGGCGAGTAGGATGAGGCTCAGAACGTCATCCAGCACCGCTGCCGACACGATCATTTGACCGGGCTTCGAGTTCAACTTGCCAAGGTCCATCAAAACCCTGACGGCGACAGGCACTGCGGTGATGGCCAGTGCGGTGCCGACGAAAAGAGACTGCACGAATTTCAATTCAGAGTTCGGCAGCAGCAACCAAGCGAGCGCGAAACCGGAAACCAACGGCAGGATAAAACCGCCGAGGGCCACAAGAAAGGCGTTTTGGCTGCTTTGCGCGAGTTGGCGGGGCTTGAGCTCAATGCCCGCAAACAGCATTAGGAAGAATATCGCCAGATCGGTGATCGCGGTGAACACATCGTTTTCGGTTAGGTTAGCAAGAATCGGAAAGGCGTCCGAAAACCTTGCGACGACGATACCGAGCACGATGCCGGCAATGAGCTCACCGGCAAGTGCCGGCTGGCGGAGCCGCTCGGCAAGCTCACCGCAAGCCCGGGTCGCTACTAGCAATACCAAGAGGACAAAAAGTAGTTCCATGGCTAAGGCATGCTCTTTTTCGGACTACTTCGTCGCAATCTTTGAAAATTCCTTTGCATGGCGCGAGCCCAAAGAGAGTATTTTATCATCGTCAAGACTGGAAAAGCGGAGCGGAGAGCCTGGCGAAGTCCCTGCGCCGTTCATCCACAATCAACCAGGCGCCCGGACTTAAACAAATTTCAACGCGGCAATCCCTTGTTCGGTGATGCAGACTTTGTTCTCGTCTGAGAATTCGACGAGCTGACTGGCGTGAAGATCCGCTACCGCGGACTTCAGGTCGGAAAATTGCCAGTTGCGCTGCCGGAAACTCGAAAACAGCTGCCCAATCTCGATTGTCAACCCCTCGCCGGGGTGGAGCCGAGCCAACTCCCTGAGCGTTAGGATTTCTTGATCCGTGAATCGCATATTCGGTTAATCCAATAATTCAGTCTTTCTCATTTGTCGGATTAGACAACAGATCCGCACGCAGTTTGTTCCTGATCCGCCGGCACGTATCGCCGTTGCTCGGCCTTGGTGGCGCGTACGGCAGTTTTCCGCGGAACCATTGCCTACCGGAGTTGTTTGATATTTGGACAAATGGAATTTCTGACCGAAAATATGCAAATGCATACGCCTCTGCCCGAGGTCATCCTCAGGCTTGTGCTTGCAACCGCGTTCGGCGCCGTCATTGGACTCGACCGTGAGCCCAAAGACCGCCCTGCCGGGCTGCGAACGCATATGTTGACCGCGCTCGCCGCTGCGGTGTTCACGGTGCTCACTTTTGAAGTTTTTTATCAGGTGCGCGAATTGGAGCAGCCTGTAAGTGCGGACCCGATCCGGATCATAGAAGCGGTAACGGCGGGTGTGGCTTTTCTTGCTGCCGGCGCGATTATTCGCAGCAGCGGACAGGTGCATGGCCTTACAACCGGCGCCGGTATGTGGCTGGCGGGGTCGGTGGGATTGGCCTGCGGCGGCGGGTTCTATTCGATCGCTATTTTAGCCGTTCTCCTGGCAATCATTATCTTGACCCTGCTCCGCCTAATCGAGAGGCGTCTGCCTAAAACGGACCAGAACCAAATTCAAACCGAATCTTCAATCCAAAACTCTGCTTCCCGAGACCCTTAAGAACTATCGTAAGCAAGTTCGATACATTTTGCATCGCCGGGCGTCTTGGCGGATTTCAACAATAAAGGGGAACAATCCACCTCCTCACGTGTTGCTTTGAAAAACGTTGACGACGATTGACGCCGTCGCACCCGCCCGCGGTCACGCCCGCCGCCGGAAATCACACAGGAAGGCAGGAATGACCATTCGCAATTCATTCTCCAAAATCTTTCGAAGGCATCGCGGCCGATATTGGTTCCTCGGAAATTTGGCTGCGATCGCGGGCTTTGTCCTTTCGGCCCTAATGATTTTTGCGGTGCTGGCGACGCTGGTAGACGCCGCACCTGTCATGCAGGCAAGCGAGCATCAGGCCGACGATGAAATTGTGGGACGCTTTGGCGTTAATTCTTATCAATGAGAGGAGACAAATCGATGCCCAAAAGGAACATGTTCGCTCTAACCCTCATCGTTTTCGCGTGTGTGGCGCTGGTCATCACCGCCTATCAGCTTTGGGTCGTTGAGAAAACGGCCGTGACGGATGCTGGGAATGGCAATGAACGCGTCGAGCTTCGCGCACCGGCTACGGGCATTGACGCAGTCGACAGGCTGAACAGACAAGAAGCAATCGAGCGGGCGATCGAGGACTTCCGAACAAAAGCCGTCAGTGGCCGCGATGAGCTGGTGATCATGGGCAATGACCTCCTGATTCGACTCGATAACAAAATAGCCAAATTGGAAACCGAGATCGCGACTCTGGCGGACGACGCTCAATCGGAATGGACCGAAACAAAGTCGAAAGTCGATGACGCGCGGCGGACCGTCGCCAGGGAGATCAAGATGTTGGAAACTCCGTCTGAACAGGAATGGTGGAAGGCTCGCGAGATCGCGGCGAATGCATTGGAGAATTTGGCAACGGAAATCAGGCGCGCAGCCGACATGGTTAGTCAGAAACAGACAGCAAGTTAAACGTGAACCAACAAATTCGGAGATCAACAATGGCTAGACTTCATCCAAAAAGCGTAGACAGGCGCAAAGAGAAAGACGAAGCGACTCGGATTGACCCTAAAGCCAACCGCAGCCACATCGAAGAAGAAATTGAGGCATGGGGTGAACTGCTCGAGGAACTCAAGGCCAAGGCGGATACGGTTGGCAGAGAGACTGTCGAGGAGCTTGAACGCCGTTATCTGGATATCCGGCACGACGTTACTACTATGCGACGACAGGCGAGGAACAGCACCGAGGAGATCGAACTGCAGGCTTCGGAACAGGCCTCGTCGCTCGCCAAGGCGACCGTCGGGAAAGCTGAAGATATGGCGTCTGCCGTCTCGGAGCAGAGCAAAGCCGCCGCGCAATCGGCCAAAGAAAGCACCAAGGAGATTGCCGCACTGACAAGGAAACGCGCAGAAGATACAACTGCCCGGGTCACGGAAACGGCGCACGAACTGAAGAAGAGCTCGCGAGATGTTGCCGAGGGCACGAAACGCGCCTGGGACGAGTTGAAGAAAGGTTTTGAGCTCGCCTTGAACCGTCTCAGATAGCAAAGGCGGAAGAAACGCGGCACAATTCAATTCGTAAACTGTATTCTTATGGGACAGCAACTTACCTCTGCACGACGGCGCTTGGAGCTGGCGACGGGACGCGCCAAAATTCACCGGGAACTCGTCGCCCGGCTGAGCTACCCCACCCAAACGGTCTGCGCCACACTCCCCGTGCGTAAGGACGACGGCTCGCTTGAGCACTTCAAGGCATGGCGTTGCCACTACAATGACCTACGAGGCCCGACGAAGGGCGGCATTCGCTTTCACCCGAACGTCTGTCTCGATGAGGTCATGACGCTGGCATTCTGGATGACACTCAAATG
>CAYWBS010000114.1:0-7979 GCA_964456215.1 uncultured Hyphomicrobiaceae bacterium | reverse complement strand
TAAGATACATTCTGGTCGGTATTTTTACGACAGCCATTATCGCCGGTGTCTTCGCCTTCATGTATTGGCTGGAGAATGCCGCCACTCTTCGCAATCGTTTGACCTATCAAATTCGTTTTGAAAATCCCGTATCCGGCCTGCTTGTCGGCGCCAGCGTATCCTTCAACGGCATTCGAGTCGGCGAGGTTACCGACCTCCGTTTGAATTCCAAGCGACCGGATGCCATTACGGTCGTAGTCGCCATCGATAAAGAAACACCGATCCGGTCCGACACTTATGCGGAGATCGACTACCAGGGCGTTACCGGTATTGCCGCGGTCTTGTTGACCGGGGGCAGTGCGACGGCGCCACCTTTATCGTCCCCGGATGGTAAACCGCCGGTAATTGCCGCCAGGCCAATGGCCGGCCGCAGCTGGACCTTGGCTGCCGGAGATGTGCTCAAACGCATCGACGGCATCTTGGCGGAAAACGCCAAACCGCTGCACACGACGATTTCCAGCCTCGGCAAGTTCTCAGAAGCCCTTGCCCGCAATTCCAATCGCATTGATGGTATTCTCGCCGGCCTCGAGCGGATGACCGGCGGAGCATCTGGAAAGGGTGAACCCCCGCCGGTCTACGACATCACGCCGCCGCGGTCATTTCCGCCGCTGGAAAAAGAGCCGGCGTGGCAGCTGGCAGTACCCGAACCGACGGTCCTGTTGTCTTTGAATACCGATAAGATAATGCTGCAGCCGAGCCCCGGCGAAACAAAATTGCTGGCCGATGCCCGCTGGAGCGATAATCTGCCGATTCTTTTTCAGGAAAAGGTCCTTCAGAGTTTCGAAAACGCCGGTTATTTGCGCTCCGTGGTCCGGCCGACCGACGGATTGGACGTTGACTATAAGCTGTTGATCGATATTCGCCGGTTCGCGGTTTCGATGCCTCCGGGCCCGGCCGCGAATGTGGAATTTGTTGCCAAAATTCTCTCCAAGGACGGTAAGGTCGTTGCCGCCCGAATGTTCAGCACGACTGTGTCGGCCACAGCGACGGATGCCTCAGCCGCTGTTGCCGCATTGACCAGAGCCTTTGCTGACAGCGCCATGGAACTTATCAAGTGGACAACAAAGGCGATTTGAATCGTTCTGGTTCGAAGGGGCTCGTTAGCAATCCTGAAGATTAGTTTAGCAGCACGACCGGTCGAGGTGAAAGATGTTCCCGGTAACGGAAACGGCCCCCCGGGCGCGTAGGCCCTACGCCGTGATAATACTGATCGTCCTCAATACCCTCGTTTTTCTGTTCATGGCGGGTTTGCAGGAGTCGCAGTTGCAGGCTTTTCTGAATAGTTATGCGCTCATTCCTGCCCGTTTCAGCAATCCTGGCGCCGCGGCGGATGCCCGATTGGGGCCCGGGCAGTGGTGGCAACTGTTGACCAACGCCTTCATGCATGGAGGATGGCTGCATTTGATCTTTAACATGTGGTCGCTGTGGATATTTGGTCCCGCAATGGAAGCCCGATGCGGCAGGATCGGTTTTCTCGTGCTCTATATTGGCGGCGCGCTGGTGGCGAGCCTGACGCATCTGTTTGCAAACTGGACATCAACCGATCCGGCGCTCGGGGCCTCGGGGCGATTGCCGCAGTTATTGCCGCCTACGCCATTATCTACCCTCGCCAGCAGCTTGTTCTTCTCGTGCCGGTGTTCATATTTCCGCTTTTTGTTCCAGTTTCGGCTTGGTTTTTTGCCGTTTTTTGGTTCGGCATCCAGGTGCTCCAGGGTACTTACGCGCTATTTGCACCCGGAATGGCAGGCGGGATTGCTTGGTGGGCGCATATTGGCGGATTCCTGTTCGGGGCCCTTTTCGTGACGATCGCGGTTCGTTTCGGACTTGGACGCCGGGTACCAGTAAAGCGCTGGGAACATCGGGACGGCCGGGATGCGCCGGATGTCGGGCCCTGGGGCCGGCGGTTAAATTAGGCGGCTAGGCAGATCCGTGGAGGCTTTACGTGAATGAGTTGCTTGGCATTGGCGGAGAAGATGGAAAGGGCGGTATAAGGACCCGGCATCAGCAGGCACCCTTGACCGGCCGGGCGCTCATCATGCTCACAGCATCACCTCTTGCACTCTCCCCGAGCTTATGGAGGTTTGGTCCAACGGCATATTTCAGCGATAGACAATGGCACACAAGCAACGCATCGTAAGAATCAGACGCCGCTCTGCGCCGGGCACAACTCCTGGCCAGGTCGTCTCTCCGCCATCGGCCATCCAGTCGACAGTCCGTGTGATCGCCTATGGGCCCACCGAGATTGTCGAGATAAAGGACGCCGACCTGGATGAAATCCGCGAGTGCCGCGGCAAGTACCCAGTCGTCTGGATTGATTTGACGGGACTTGGCGATACGAATCTTGTCATCGGCGTCGGCAAGATTTTCGGCTTGCACCGCCTGGCGCTGGAAGACGTCGTCAACGTTCATCAACGCCCAAAAGTCGAGGAATACAGCGACCATCTATTCCTGATCGCCCGCATGCTGCATTCGGAGGAACGGATTGATACCGAACAGGTGGCGCTCTTCCTTGGCGAGGGCTATCTGATAACCTTTCAGGAAAGATCCGGGGACTGCTTTGGTCCGGTTCGAGACCGTATTCGGCAGGCCAAGGGCCGCATTCGCGGTGCCGGCCCGGACTATCTTTGCTATGCGCTCATCGATGCCATCATAGATGTCTATTTTCCCGCCCTTGAGCGCTACGGAGAGACGTTAGAAGAATTGGAGGACAAAGTTATCGAACAGCCCGATGCTCGTCATGTGGGCGAACTCCATGATCTCAAGCGTGACTTGTTGATGCTGCGCCGCTCCGTCTGGCCCCACCGGGAAATGATCAACAGCTTGATCCGCGACGAGCATCCACTGATCGCCGCGGATACGCGCCCCTTTCTGCGCGACTGTTACGACCATACCATCCAGCTCATGGACATTGTCGAAACCTATCGTGAAATCGCGTCAGGACTGCTCGACGTCTATATCTCAAGCGTCAGCGCCAAGCTCAATGAAATCATGAAGGTTCTGACGATTATTGCCACCATCTTCATGCCTCTGAGCTTCATAGCGAGCCTCTATGGCATGAACTTTGATCGGGGGGTGTCGTCCTGGAACATGCCCGAGCTTGGCTGGCGGCTCGGATATCCGTTCGCCCTGTTTCTTATGCTGGTATCGGTGGGCGGGCTATTATGGTTCTTTCAGCGCAAGGGGTGGCTGTTCGGCGAACGGCCAAAAAACTGATGGGCAGGGTGCGTGGATTGAACACCACGGATTTCGTGAGATTCCTTGCACATCTCAACAATGGCGCGAAATACTTGCAATCGAACAATAGAAGAAGCTAAACGGCAATCAAGGTAATTCCTGACCTGCTGTCGGTGCGCTGCGGGCGTAGCCATCATAGAGATCGAGCATCCCCTCAAACCACCGCTGAAGGGCGCTGCCGGCCGTGAGCGGCGCTGCGCCCGAAAGCGCATGCACCCATTTCAGAGAACCGAACAGCGCATAGTCGGCGTAGCAGGGCTTTTCCCCGGTAAAATACGTTTTCTCCGATAAAACCCGCTCCGCCGGCGCGAGGACTTCCTGCACCGCCGCATGGGCTGCCGGACGACCGGCGCAGGCGTCCTCCAGGCTCATCCCCAGCATGGCCTCACGGCTTTCCCGAAAATATTTTTTGTCCTTGTCATGGGCAATATTGAGCACCGCAAGCAACGCCAGAGGGCGCAACGCCTTGTTGAGCGACATGTCGCACCAGAAATTCACGAATTGGCACAGGCTGCGAGTCGTTTCATTGGCCATCAGCGGGTGCTGTGGAAAATTTTCGTCCAAATAAAGGGCGATATTCCAACTGTCGGCAATCCACCTGTCGCCGTTGACAATAACGGGAACGCGAACTGACCCGCTCGGCGCAATCACATCCTTTTCGGTAAAGCGCCAGGGTATGGTTTCAAAGGCGAGGCCCTTGTGACGCAGCGCCATCTTCGTTCGCCAGCAGTAGGGGCTGAACCTGATTCGCTCGTCGGCGGCGGCAAGGTCGTACAATAATATCGCCACGTAGAATGTTCTCCTGGCTATTTGCAACACTATCGGAAACTTATTTGGCGCAACGGCGCGTCGCGTTAAAGCAGAAATTCCGTGAAGTTTGTATTGCTATCGACCGGCGCAGGCAAGCCAGCAGCTCAAACCGGTTGTCTGTGTCCGCGGCGGCGAGCTGCGTGTTTCCGGCAAGCGGCCTTGCGCGCTTCGCCGCTGAACTGATAGTTTGACCTGGTGTGTCGGCTGCGACCCCCGAATTGCGGTTGCGGCCGCATTAATGTCCTCATGATTGGTGGCGGCAAACCCGGCCAGGCGCAATTTGCCCGCCAATCCAACGGACGGCGGCGAAGCGCGTTCGAGATATGATCGACGAGATAAAATTACGGCTCCTCCGCCTTCCGTTGAAAACGCCATACAAGCTTGCCTTGGGAGCGGTGACCCAATTCGATACGATTCTCGCCGAGGTCATTGCCGATGGCCAAGCGGGGTTCGGCGAGGCCACGATTCTGACCGGCTATACGGACGAGAGCATAGCCCAGAGCTGGAGCCGGGCATTGACCGCCGCAAGCGGACTTTCGGGTCTCGATACTGAAACGGCAAAAGCCGTTGTTGCCGATGGCCTGGCTGACGTTCCGTTCACGGCGACGGCTTTGATGACAGCAATCGAGATGGCGGAGGGGCACCCGATCCTGCAAATTGATCGACCGCAATCCGTCGCCCTGCTCGCCGGCATCAATGCGACGGAAAAGAACGCCATAGCGGAGGAAATAGATCACGCGGTCGCCGGCGGATACAACACGCTCAAGGTGAAGGTCGGCTTCGATGTAGAGAACGATCTTGAGAGGGTTCGCTTTATCCAGGAGCGCAATCACGGCCGCGCGCGGCTGCGGGTCGACGCCAACCAGGGCTATGACAGGAGAGATGGCTGCCGCTTTGCATCCGCAATCGATCCGGCGGATATCGAGCTGCTTGAGCAACCCTGCCATGCACATGACTGGGAGTCGCTGCAGGCCGTCGCAAAGGTTTCGCGCGTGCCGCTGATGCTGGACGAGTCGATCTATACCGAAACTGATATTGAGCGGGCGGCGCGCCTGGGCGCGGCATTTGTCAAGCTCAAGCTGATGAAGTTCGTCAGTCTCGAGCGGCTGGCCCGCGGACTTGAACTCATTCGCGATCTTGGCATGGAGCCCGTCCTTGGAAACGGCGTGGCGAGTGATTTTGGTTGCTGGATGGAGGCCTGTGTCGCGCGCCGCCACATTCGTAATGCCGGCGAGATGAACGGCTTCCTTCGGCCGGTTACATCGCTTGCGCGTCCGCCACTAAGGGTCGAGGGCGGGGAGCTGTTATTGTCACCCGGTGGCGCGCCCCATCTCGATGAAGCGGCGCTTGAAAAGGTAACCGTAAGAATGGCCCGTTTCGACACCGCCAGCCGGACCATCGAGGCGGCCACATGATGGACATGGCGGCGAGGGCGGGCAATACGCTGGTCACCGGCGTGATTGGATCGGATACCCATATTGTCGGCAACCGTATTTTGTCCAGGGCGCTGGAGGACGCAGGCTATCACGTCGTCTCACTCGGCGCGCTCACCCCGGCGGAGGACTTCATCAAGGCGGCGATCGAGACCGCCGCCGGCGGCATCATGGTCTCGTCACTCTATGGGCAGGGCGAACTTGACTGCAGGGGGTTCCGCGAGTTGTGCGTTGAGGCGGGGCTCGGAGAGATTCTGCTGTATGTCGGAGGTAATCTGGTCGTCGGTAAGCAGGATTGGAAGGACGTGGAACGGCGGTTCCTGGAGATGGGGTTTGACCGCGCCTTCCCTCCCGGCACAAGGACGAATGAGGTTATCGAAAGCCTCGACAGAGACTTCGCCGCGCGCAAGGCAAAGGCGCCGGCCGTCGGAGGCACGGCCGGACAATGAGCGATTCCGCGGCCCTGCTTATCGACTTCGGCAGTACATATACGAAATTGCGCGCCGTTGATTTGGAAAAAGGCAGCCTGCTCGGCTCGGGACAGGGGCCGTCCACGGTCACGACCGATATCACCATCGGCATGAAGGCGGCGCTTTCCGACCTTGAGGAGCGGCTCGGCCGGCTGCCCGATTTCAAATACCGTCTCGCCTCGTCGAGCGCCGCCGGCGGGCTGAAGATGGTGACGGTGGGCCTGGTCAGGGAACTGACCGCGGAGGCTGCGCGGCTCGCGGCGCTCGGCGCCGGCGCCCGGCTGGTGGATACATTCGCCTACACACTTACGAAAGGGGACGTAAGTGCAATTGTCCGCCATGAACCCGATATCATTCTGCTGGCGGGAGGTACCGACGGCGGCAACGCCGAGGTCATCCTTCAAAATGCGCGCCTGCTCGCCCCGACCGAGCTGGCTTGTCCTATCGTCGTTGCCGGCAACCGCGCCGCCGCCGACGAGGTCGCGGAAATTCTGAGCAGGGCTGGAAAGGATGTGCGGGTCACTGACAATGTGATGCCCGCGCTTGGGACGCTCGAAATTGAACCTGCGAGGGGGGCGATCCGCGACGTGTTCATCGAACGTATCGTCCACGCCAAAGGGCTGGACCGGGCGCAGGCGTTTTTCGATTCCCTGCTGATGCCGACGCCGGCGGCGGTTCTGGAGGCGGCCCGGTTGCTCGCCGAAGGAACCGGAGGCCGCCAGGGTCTCGGACCGCTGTTGGTGGTCGATATCGGCGGCGCGACGACCGACGTTCATTCCGTTGCCAGCGGCGAGCCGTCGGAGGGGCGTGTGTTGCGGCAGGGTCTGCCGGAGCCTTATTTGAAACGCACTGTCGAGGGCGATCTGGGCATGCGGCACAACGTATCCGCAATCGTCGAGGCGGCTGGCAGGACATCAATTGCATCGCTCGCCGGCTGCGCTGTCGAGGAAGTGGACGATCTTCTGGCTCCGATCGCCGGCGATGTGGAGCGGCTTCCGGTCAGCGGCGGCGAACGCGCCTTCGACGCCGCGCTCGCCAGCGCCGCCATCCGGATTGCCGTGGCGCGCCACGCGGGCACGGTGGAAATCGTGCACACGGTCAACGGCCCGGTCGCGGCGCAGCGCGGCAAGGATCTGAGCGCGGTGGAGACCGTAATCGGCACCGGCGGCGCGCTCGTCTACGGGGACAAGCCGTCATCGATATTGTCGGGAAGTCTCTATAGCGCGGACGAGCCCGGTTCTCTGCGGCCGCGTGAAGCGTCTTTGTTGGTTGATAAGGACTATGTGCTTTACGCTGCCGGTTTGCTGGCGGTGGCGGAGCCGGATATAGCCTTCGATATCGCGCACCGCGCGTTGGCTCCCGCCGGGAAGGAGTCTGCAAGGAAGGAAAAGGATGAACTACGCCTCTCCTCTGGATAAGGAGCTCCGGCCACTCTGCGCCGAACAGATCCCTGAAGACTTGTTTGCAAGACTCCGCGCGGAGAACCTGGCCCGCTGGCCGACCGGCGCGGACGTCGATATTGAGGAAGCTGTCGACTACCACTTGTCGCTTCCCGACCATAAACGCTTGCCCTGGGTGATGCGGCGTGCCGAGGCGGAGGGACGCTGCCTGACGCAGCCGCGGGGCGGTTTCGGCACGCTGGAACTTCAGGTCGAACTCATGAAGGCGCTCGACAAGGAGGGTCTTACCGACGTAGTGCCGACAACGACCGATAGCTACACGCGCAACGAACGGTGGGATCAGGCCGAGATCGGAATCAAGGAGTCGGAGAAGGCGGGCCGTTCCATGCTCAACGGTTTCCCGATGGTGAATTACGGACCGCGCCGCACCCGCCAACTCATAGAGGCGATCGACAAGCCGGGCATCGTGCTGTCCGGAACGTCCTTGCCGAGGCTTACGGGCGAAATCGGCTATGCGGCGGGTTTTACCGGCTATCTTGGCTCGGGGCTGGCATACGTGGCCTCCTATACCAAGGAAACATCCATCGAGGACG
>CAYWBS010000113.1:0-7988 GCA_964456215.1 uncultured Hyphomicrobiaceae bacterium | reverse complement strand
TATGGGAGATGTTTGGGTTGATACCCCTGTTGCGCGACCCGGCTCTCGTTATGAAGGCGGAACTCTTCAAGATTCCGTTTCATGGCTGGTTTTCCCGAAAGTTCGAGATGATCAGCGTTGCCCGCGAGACCGGACCTTCGGCTCTGAGAAACATGTTGCGGCAAGCGCATGCGCAAGCGCGGAAGAACCGCGAGATCGTCATCTTCCCCGAAGGGACAAGACGCCGGCCCGGCGCTCCGCCGGCCTACATGCCCGGCGTCCTGATGCTCTATGATTCGCTGAATGTGCCCTGCTGCCCCGTCGCCCTGAACTCCGGCCTATTCTGGCCGCGGCGCAGTTTCAGACGCTATCCGGGCACAATTATCGTGGAGTTTCTCGATCCTATTCCGAGCGGTCTGCCGCGCAAGGAATTCGCCGCCCGTTTGCAGGACGCCATCGAAAAAGCAACGGAACGGCTGCTTCAGGAAGCCCTTGCCTCCGGCAGCCCGCCGCCCTCGCCAACTCCCGCGCCAAGCGGCCCGTGACACGCTTGCGACCCGCTTGGGAACGGTTTTTCCACACCCATATAGCATGCGGGCTGCTTGCAAAACTGTCCTGACTATGGTACAAAACGTGAACATTTATCCGTGGCAGCAAAATACCGTGACCGTCGCTGTCCCGGTGCATCGAACTTAGGCAAGCCACATGAAGAATGCGCCTTCCGACATATGCCCGGTATCGGAAGAAATCTGGGCGATGAAATACCGGCTGAAGGCGCCCGGCGGCTCTCCGATTGATGCCGCGATGGAAGACAGCTTTCGTCGCGTGGCGGCCGCCGTCGCCGGCGCCGAGCGGAAACCGGATCGCAGAAAATGGCGGGAGCTCTTTTACGGCGCCATGGCGGATTTCGCCTTTTTGCCGGCCGGACGCATTCTTGCCAATGCCGGCGCCGAAAGAAAGGCGACGCTTTTCAACTGCTTCGTCATGAATGTGATCGAAGATGACATGGCCTCCATCTTCGACAACGTCAAGGAAGCCGCTCTTACGATGCAGCAGGGCGGCGGCATCGGCCATGATTTTTCCACCCTGAGACCCAAAGGCGCGCCGGTAGGCGGGGTCGGCGCCGACGCTTCCGGCCCGGTCAGCTTCATGAATGTCTGGGACGCGATGTGCCGGACGATCCTTTCGGCCGGCTCGCGGCGCGGCGCCATGATGGGAACGCTCGCCTGCGATCACCCGGATATCGAGGATTTCATCGCGGCGAAATCCGATCCCGACCGGCTCAGAATGTTCAATTTATCGGTTCTGGTGACGGATGCCTTTGTGAGCGCCGTGGACAATGACGCCGACTGGCCGCTTGTTTTCGGCGGAAAAACCTACAGGACGGTCAGGGCCCGGCAGCTTTGGGACAAGATCATGCGGGCGGCTTACGACTATGCCGAGCCCGGCGTGATCTTCATTGACCGCATTAATGCTGAAAACAACCTTGCCTATACGGAGACGATCCACACGAGCAATCCGTGTGGCGAGCAGCCATTGCCGCCTTATGGCGCCTGCGACCTCGGATCGGTTAATCTGACCAGGCTGGTCAGGAAACCGTTTTCGCCGAAAGCGGCACTCGATGAGGCCCGCCTCGAGGAATTGACGCAAATCGCCGTTCGGTTTCTCGACAATGTCATTGACGTGTCGCGTTATCCGTTGGAGGCGCAGCGCCGGGAGGCAGAATCCAAGCGCAGGATCGGCCTCGGCGTGACGGGTCTTGCCGATGCTCTGGTGATGTGCGGTCTCCACTATGGTTCGGCCAAGGCCGTCCGCCAGGCGGAACGATGGATGCGCCTGATCTCCCGGAATGCCTATCTCGCGAGTACCGGACTTGCCCGGGAAAAAGGGACTTTCCCGCTGTTCGATGCCGAGAAAATGCTTGCCGCGCCCGGCGTGCGGCGCATGGACAAGGATGTCCGGGACGCCGTTGGCGCCCATGGATTACGAAACGGATTGCTGACCTCCGTCGCGCCGACGGGCACGATTTCGCTCTTCGCGGGCAATGTCTCGAGCGGCATCGAGCCGATTTTCGAACTGGCCTATGAGCGGCGCATCCTGCGCGGCGACGAGCCGCCCAAGATCGAGAAGGTCGAGGACTACGCCTATCGGTTGTTCAGGGAGAAATTCGGCGACGGCGCGAAACTTCCCGACGCATTCGTGACAGCGATGGAACTTTCGCCCGAACAGCATCTCGATATGCAGGCGGCCCTCCAGCGCCACGTCGACAGCTCGATCTCCAAGACCATCAACTGTCCGGAAAACATGTCATTCGCGGACTTCAAGACGGTTTACAGATCCGCCTACGAGAAGGGGCTTAAGGGATGCACGACCTACCGGCCGAACCCGGTCACCGGCGCCGTCCTCTCGGCCGTCAGCCCGCCGGAACCCGTTGATAGGAAAAAAGAGGTGTTGCCGGCGGTCTCCGGTCCGCCGCTGTCCGGCAAGGCGGCGGGCAGGGGCGACGTCGTCTATATGGCCCATCCTCTGGAGCGGGACGAGGTTCTCGCCGGCAGCACGTATAAATTGAAATGGCCGGATTCCGACCACGCCATTTATGTGACCATCAATGACATCGTGCAGGACGGCCGCCGCCGCCCGTTCGAGATTTTTATCAATTCGAAGAATCTCGAACATTATTCCTGGACCGTCGCCCTGACACGGATGATCAGCGCGGTTTTCAGACGCGGCGGTGATGTTTCATTCGTCGTCGAGGAACTCAAGGCCGTATTCGATCCGAGAGGCGGTCATTGGCTGAAGGGCCGCTATGTGCCAAGCCTCCTTGCCGCCATTGGCGGGCTCGTCGAACAGCACATGATCGAAATCGGATTCATCCAATCCAAGGACGATGAACCAGCGGAGACACCGGATTCGAGGAGCGTGGGTTGGCCGGCGAAAGGCCGCTATTGCCCAAAGTGCAACGCCAGGGCGCTGATCTTCCAGGAGGGCTGCTATGGGTGTCGAAGCTGCGGATATTCAAAATGTAGCTAGCGTCCTCGTTTCGAAGTTTCGATCGTCCTGATCGGATTGTCAGCGGTTTCAAGTAGCGCGAAGTAAAGCGCCTGATCGCCGCGCGGCTGTCGTCGGTCGGCCGGATCCGGCCGCGCGGCCGCGAAAGAGTCTTGAACCGGCGTTGACGGTGTCGATGTGGCCGCGAATGGCCCGTTCGCGCGCGCCGGTGGAGCGGCGGACGCCGCGCGCCGCCGGACAAACCGGCTTGTCGTCATCGAATGCGGCTATCCGGCGGCAATTTGCTTTAGATTTGGACACAATATTTGATGGTATTCCGTGAATCTCTGTGGAAAACGGAAAAGTAGAGCTGTGGAAAACTTGCCAAGTTGGCAAATTAGGACTGAAATGATGAAGATCCGATCTGAAAGAAGCGGGTTTCTTGCGGATTGGATGAAGTTCATGCGACGAAGTGCGGGGATCGCTTAATGGCAATGCGTACTGTAGACGAGTCGCTTGTCCTGCAATTCGGACCGGCGAACGATCCGGCTGTCTTTTGTGCCGAAAGTAATATCCGACAAATCTTTCATGATTGGCGTGGTGCTTCGGGGCGGCGTTATTTGCATAGCGTTTATTCGCTTGCCGCCTGCCCGGCAATGCCAAAGGTCAATTATATTCTGGTCCATTGCGATATGTTCGGAAAACGGACGCCGCTCAGGATCGGAAGAACCGTCGAAGAGGCGAGCTCGCTTAATTTGGCGCATCTGCGCCAAAAGGCGGCTCAGCTTGGCGCGAATGAGGTTCACATTCATCTGCTCGCGGAGACCGCTCAGGACCGCAGGCTGATAGAGACCGACCTGCGCGCCGGGCTTTTCGCCCAACTGTCGGCGGAACTTGGCGGCACCGAGCACATCACGGCCTGCTAGATTTGGAGTTTGAATAAGCTTTCGGGCCGGGCTCAAGGATGACGGCTGTTCGCCGGCGTCGAGTCGAGGTAAGCAGGCGACCGCGATTTCGGGAGCGGCGGGGCCTCCGGCGCAGGAGATCACGCCCGGTTTCCGGCACGGGGACGGCCGAACAAAGCTGCCAGGCGGTGAAGCGGGTCGTCCTTGATGCCAAGTTCGTCGAGGTGGCAGAGCGTATTGATCAAATAGTCGAGATTGGCTCCGGCGCGGCCGCGTGAGACGCGGATTTTGTGTGCTTGCTCACATAGCGGCAGCGGTCCGGTATACTGACGGTGCCAGCGGTTGATGAGAAAGCATATCGCGCGCGCATGGCGTCCGCTGCCATCCAGGAGTTCCACCGGCCTCCGGACTTCGCGATAGACATTGTGCGACAGCTCGCGGGCGCGGAGATAGGCCCGTGTCTGGCGTTCTCTTCCCCGGACGATACGGAAGGCGACGCCCCGGCACGTTCCACCAACATCCAAGCCGAGCACCAGGCCCGGCCGGCGCGGCGTGCCGCGGTGGACGACCGAACGAACGCAAAAGGCGCGATGCGCCCCGCGCAACAGCGCCGGCACGGCGGCGTCATGGTCGAAGCCGGGCCGCCACATCAGCGACCCATATGCGAACACCCAAAGCTCGGCCAAAGGCGCCTCCGCATTGATGTTATGAACGTTCCGGGCGCAGTTGCAAACGACGCCCGGCGTCAGCGTCCGAACCCGGTATTTGTGGATCGAACCGGAAAGTCCTGAACAGTCGCTTTCTTTACCCGGACACCGAAACAAGAGGCGTCCTGGGGCGCATCCCGATAGGCGGTTTCAGGCCTTCTCGGCCGGTGGGGACGGAACTCCTTCGCCAGGCACGCCGTGGGCGCGGCCGAAATCCGGCGCCGCCGTTTCCTGGCCGGCTTCGATAATGCCGCGGCGGATTTCCCTGGTCCGCGTAAAGAGCTCAAGAAGCGCTGTCCCGTCATCCCAGCGGATCGCTCTTTGCAGCGTCGCAAGATCCTCTGTGAACCGCCCCAGCATTTCGAGAACCGCGTCCTTGTTATTGAGAAATATATCCCGCCACATGACGGGGTCCGAAGCCGCGATGCGGGTGAAATCGCGAAAGCCCGCCGCCGAGAATTTAATCACCTCGGAACGGGTTACCTGCTCAAGGTCGGCCGCCGTGCCGACGATGTTATAGGCGATCAGATGCGGCACGTGGCTGGTAATGGCAAGGACGAGATCGTGGTGCTCGGGCGACATGGTTTCGACGTCGCTGCCACAGGCTTTCCAAAATGCGGTGAGCCTGGCAATGGCCGCCTCGTCCGTCCCCGGGAGCGGCGTCAGAATGCACCACCGGCCGTCGAACAGTTCGGCGAAACCGGCCTCGGGGCCGGATTCTTCCGTGCCGGCGATCGGGTGGCCGGGAATGAAATGAATGCCGTCCGGAACCAGAGGCTCGATGTGGCGGATCACTTCGGCCTTGACGGAGCCGACATCGGTCAGGATCGCACCCGGTTTCAGAGCCGGCGCGATGGCCGTCATGACTTCGCGATTGGCGCCAACGGGAATGCAGAGGACCACCAGATCGGCGGCCGCCACGGCCTCGGCCGGATGGGCATGAACCGTGTCGACGAGGCCCAGCCTGAGCGACGTCTTGCGGGTGGCTTCGGATCGTGCCGAGCCGGAAATCACGGCGGCGAGATCGGCGCGCCTCATGGCATGGCCGAGCGACGAGCCGATGAGTCCGAGCCCGATCAGGGCGACCTTATCGAACATCGGCGTGCTCATCCGCCGGCGGTCCCGGCGCCGGCCATCAAGTCCCGCAAGGCGGCGATGACCGCCTTGTTTTCGTCGGCCGTCCCGACCGTCAGGCGCAGAGCGCCGGGAAGCCCATAAGCTTCGAGGCGCCGCAGGATGATCCGCCTTTCGCATAAAAACCGGTCGGCGGCGGCCGCCGCGACCCCGTTCTTTTCGGGAAAATGGACAAGGACGAAATTCGCGGCGCTCGGCGTCACCCGAAGTCCGAGCCTTTCGATTTCCGTGGTCAGCCATGGAAGCCATTTGCTGTTGTGGGCGACGGCGCGCTCGATATGGGCGTGATCCCTGATGGCGGCGACGCCCGCGGCTATGGCCGGTCCTGAAACGTTAAAAGGCCCGCGAATCTTGTTGAGGATTTCGGCGATGGCCCGCGGACAATAGGCCCAGCCGAGTCTCAGGCTCGCAAGGCCGAAGACCTTGGAAAATGTGCGCGTCATCACCGTATTGTTCGACGTCGCCACCAGTTCGATTCCCGCCTCGTAGTCGTTCCGCTTCACATATTCCGCGTAGGCCGCGTCGAGGACGAGGAGCACATGGTCCGGCAGGGCCTCGCGCAAACGCCGCACTTCGTCGAAGGCGATATATGTGCCGGTCGGATTGTTCGGATTGGCGATAAAGACGGCCTTCGTGCGCGCCGTCACGGCCGCGAGGATTGCATCGGCGTCGGCCCGGCAATCGCTTTCCGCGGCAACGACCGGCGTCGCGCCGTTGGTCTGGATGGCGATCTTATAGATGAGAAAGCCATGTTGCGTGTGGATCGCTTCATCGCCCGGGCCGAGATAGGCCGTGGCCAGCAGCGACAGCAGCTCGTCCGATCCCGCCCCGCAGACGATCCGCTCCGGATTCAATCCGAAGACCTCGCCGATCGCCTCGCGCAGCAGCGTCGCCGAGCCGTCCGGATAGCGGTCCAGAGAGGAGCCCGCGGCCATAAAGGCCTCGACCGCTTTCGGGCTCGGCCCGAGCGGTGTCTCATTGGATGACAATTTGATGGCCCGGGCGCCTCCATCCAGCTTGCTTCTGCCGGGAACGTAGGGCGCGATCTCATCTATGCCTGGTTGCGGAACAATAGGACCGGGCGCCGTCATGGCTCCTCTCCTTAAATCCGATCATATCGATGGCGGATCAGATATTGAGCTGCGTCCGCGGCTTTCGATTTGACATTTGATCATCGCCGGCCATCGGAAAAGCTCACGGCAAACCATATGTGCCAATCGCCGTTGCTTTACGGCGAAGGCGCCGCCATAGATAGGTTGCCCTTTATGCAAAAGCAAAGAAAAGATTGATTTTTTTGTCAAAACTCGTGCTTGCTATGGCATCGGTTCCAGGGAAAGGGAACAAGGGGCTCCAGGAGAAAGGCAAGCGGCGCGGGAGGCCGATAAGCGCTATGAATATGGCCACGAAAAGCGACAAAGCCGGTCACGCGCCCGCGGCGATGGCCGGGGCGGACGAACTGAAAGGCCGGATTATCGAATTTCCGGTAGACGAGCCGTTGCCGCTCGATGGCGGCGGCACGCTGGCGCCATACAAAATCGCCTTCCAAACCTATGGGACGCTCAACCGCGAAAAATCCAATGCGGTGCTGATCTGCCATGCGCTTACGGGAGATCAGCACGTGGCCAACCTTCACCCCATAACGGGCAAATCCGGGTGGTGGGAGACCATGGTCGGCCCGAACAAGCCGATCGACACCAATGCCTTCTTTGTCATTTGCGCGAACGTTATTGGCGGTTGCATGGGCTCGACCGGTCCCTGCTCAATTAATCCGGCGACCAACAAGCCCTACGGACTTGGCTTCCCGGTGATAACCGTCGCCGACATGGTGCGCGCGCAGATGCGCCTGGTCGACCGGCTGGGGATTGCCGATCTTTTCTGCGCGCTTGGCGGATCGATGGGCGGCATGCAGGTTCTCGAACTGGCGGCTTCCTATGGTGACCGGCTGTTTGCCGCCGTTCCGATCGCCACCGCGGCGCGTCATTCGTCGCAAAACATCGCATTTCACGAAGTCGGCCGCCAGGCGGTCATGGCCGATCCGGATTGGCATGGCGGGCGCTATGCTGAGAACGGCACGAATCCGCGCAAGGGCCTCGCCGTGGCGCGCATGGCCGCACATATAACCTATTTGTCCGATGAGGCCCTGCATCGCAAATTCGGCCGCAATCTCCAGGACCGTGACCGGTTTGCCTTCGGCTTTGACGCCGATTTTCAAGTCGAGAGCTATCTGCGCCATCAGGGCTACCGCTTCGTCGATCGCTTTGACGCCAACAGCTAC
>CAYWBS010000112.1:2043-8006 GCA_964456215.1 uncultured Hyphomicrobiaceae bacterium | reverse complement strand
ATAAGATTTATGCAAATACTTCGCTGATAGCGGGTTTTTTAGGCAGCGTGCCGGCGTTTTGCATCACATCCATTGTTTTTGCAGGGAATATACGGTTACACTTCAAATCTGCCGCTCGCATCGAGCGGCAGATAAATGGGGCACCGACTCCGCCCGGCGGGGTACTCAGTCAAACGAAAAGAGGATTGCCAATCTCTTTCCAGGAATCTAAACGGCGGAGTTTAGACGGCTCACCCAGCCGCCGGACAATCTGTAGCGTATGGAGAACTAATTCAATGGATCGTCGTTCGTTTATCAAAAATGCCGGTGTCGCTTCGGCCGCGGCAGCAACAACCGTCATCGCGGCGCCGGCAATCGTGCAAGCCAAGACGGAGATGGCAATCGTCTCGACCTGGCCGCGTGACTTCCCAGGCCTCGGCATCAGTGCGCAACGCCTTGCCAAACGTATTCCTGAACTCACCGAAGGCCGTATCCAGACCAAATATTACGCCTCCGGCGAAAAGGTCCGAGCTTTCGACAGCTTGGACGAAGTCGCCTCCGGCAAGTCGCAGGCCTACATCGCCGCCGACTATTACTGGAAAGGCAAACACCCGGGTTGGGCCTATTTCACCACCGTTCCGTTCGGCCTGGTTTTCTCCGAGATGGAAGCCTGGATGAAGTTCATGGGCGGCAAGGAATTGCACGACGAGATTGGCGACAAGTTCGGCGTCAAGTGCCATGTCTGCGGCAATACCGGCGTACAGATGGGCGGCTGGTTCAACAAGGAAATGGAATCGGCCGACGACTTCAAGGGCCTCAAGATGCGCATTCCGGGTCTCGGCGGCGATGTGCTCGCAAAGCTCGGCGCATCTCCTGTATCTCTCCCGGGCAGCCAGATTTACGAAAACCTCGTCTCCGGCGCCGTCGACGCCACCGAATGGGTCGGCCCGTATAACGACTATTTCATGAAGTTCTATGAAGCGGCCAAATACTATTACTATCCAGGCTTCCACGAGCCGGCCTCGCAGCTCACCTTGGGCATGAACAAGTCCTGGTGGAGCAAGTTGTCGAAAACCGATCAAGCGATCATCGAATCGGCGTGCATGGAGGAAAACGCACTTCAGATGGCCGAGACCAACGCCAACAACGGTACCTACCTCTCCAAACTGGTCAATGAACACGGCGTGAAGCTGCGCAAGTTCAACGATGATATCTATGACAGCTTCGGCAAGGCAGCCGAGGAAGTGTTCGCGGAGGTGCGTCAACACAGCCCGCTGGCGGCGAAGATCCACGATAGCTTCGCCAAGGCCCGCAGCGACGTTGGGCACTGGATCAGCCTTTCGGACACCGCCTATACGAACCAGCGCAATCGCGTCCTGAAAATCGGTTGACCGGCGCAGTAAAAAGTTCACAAAAAATCGGGGCGGGGCTTTGGCCCCGCCCCTTTTCGGGGGCTGATGATCGGAATGGCTAGCAATGATCAGTCCGGCGCGGCGCGCCGGGCTTCAGCAGCAGGCGGGCAGGATATCGCCGTGATCCTGTCGCGCTGTTTCGCCTGGGGCGTTGTGGCCTCCACGGCCGTGTTCCTCTTTAACAATTATCTTACTGTCTGGCGCGATTGGCCCGGCGCCGAATCCGCGCTATCCGGCTCCGACCCCCTCGCCTGGGGGCAGCTCATTTCGTATCCGCTCGGACTTGTTGCCGCAATCGTCTTGGTAATAGTCACGAAATCCAGATCTCTGCGGCCTGACAGCGAGCTGATATACGGCGTTACCGCCTACATTATTCGCGCGTCGTTCTGGGCGGTCTTCCTCATCGGCCTTGCGGACATGGTCGTCTCGTTCCTGCGGGTCGAGGACTTGCTTCCTGCCCTGTTCGGGGATGAACTGGCGATCGATCTTGGCCGTTCGAGTTTTCGCGGCGCGTATGTGCATTTCCCGATGCTCGCTCTGGGCCTCCTCATCGCAATACGCCATCGCGGACTTGGCTTCCCGTGGCTGGCTCTTCTGGTGGTGATCGCCGAACTGTTGATTGTTCTGACGCGTTTCATTTTTTCCTACGAACAGGCCTTCATGGCCGATCTGGTGCGCTTCTGGTACGGAGCCCTGTTCCTGTTCGCCAGCGCCTACACGCTGCTCGAGGAGGGACACGTGCGCGTCGACGTCCTTTATGCGGGCTTTTCTGACCGCACGAAAGGCATCGTCAATGCGGTGGGTTCGGTGTTGCTCGGCATTTCTCTGTCCGCCGTAACCATCGCCTACGGCATGGGCGGCAAATCGACCATCATCAACGGGCCGCTGCTGATCTTCGAGACCACCCAGACCGGATTCGGCATGTACGTAAAATATTGGATGGCCGGTTTTTTGGGGATTTTCGCGGTGACCATGCTGCTTCAGTTCGCCGGTTATTTCCTCGAAGGCATCGCCGACTACCGGGCAGAGCCGGGCAAACGCGTCATGGAAACGGAACAGGCACTCGAGGGCTGAGGCAGATCCATGGAAGTTGTTTTTCTCGTCCTGTTGTTCCTTTTGATGATGACGGCGCTTGGTTCCGGATTCCCGGTCGCCTTTTCCCTGCCGGGTTCGGCGATACTGAGCGTCGGCATCGCTGCCTTCGCCGGCTGGGCCTTGACCGGAAATCCCAACGCCTATTTCGCGCAAGGCGGCCCCTCCGAATGGCTTAACGCAGGCGTCACCAATTTTCGAGGCGTCTACTGGGAGGCCGAACGCGACACGCTGATCGCTATCCCTCTGTTCGTGTTCATGGGCATCATGCTGCAGCGCTCACGCATCGCCGAGGACCTGCTGGTGACGATGGCGCAGCTCTTCGGGCCCGTGCGCGGCGGACTCGGCATATCGGTCGTGTTTGTCGGCGCGCTGCTCGCCGCCACCACGGGCATCGTCGGCGCAACCGTCGTCGCCATGGGCCTGATCTCGCTTCCGGCCATGCTCCGCAACAATTATTCCCATCCCGTCGCGACCGGGACGATCGCCGCCTCCGGAACGCTCGGCCAGATCATCCCGCCCTCTATCGTGCTGATCATTCTGGCCGACCAGCTGGCGAGCGCCACCGATCAGGCGAGCACGGCGCGAAAGGCGTTGTACAAGCTGTCGACGGGTGAACTGACCATGCCGTCCGCGTTCGATGTGTCCTCCACCAGCGCCGGCGAAATGTTCCTCGGCGCCTTCGTGCCGGGGATCCTGCTCGTCGGTCTTTACATTATTTTCATCGCCGTCCTTGCCCTGGTGCGCCCCAAGGTGGCGCCCGCCGTTCCCTACGAGGGAAAATTCGATGCCCAGTTTGCGGGCAAAGTAGCCATGGCGCTGGTGCCGCCGCTGGCGCTTATTTTCATTGTTCTTGGCTCGATCATCATGGGCATCGCCACGGTAAACCAGGCCGGCGCCATCGGAGCGGTTGGCGCCATGATCATGGCTGGTTACCGGCTTCGCGAGGGGCACCGGCGCGCCTATTGGCCGGCCGCACTCGCCTTTATTTCGGTGGCTCTGATCATCGCCATCACCCAGTTCCATCCGATCAACGTGAAGAATATCGTGACCCGTGATGACATGTTCTGGTTCGTCGTTGCCGTGATCGCCGTCATTTTTCTGCTGATCGCCCTGATCTGGAGCGGCTGGCGCACCTACAAGATCGACGACACTTTGCGCGGCGTCATGATCGAGACCGCCAAGACGACTTCGCTGGTGTTCATCATCCTTCTCGGCGCCGCCATGCTGACGGCCGCCTTCCGGGGCTTCGGCGGCGAAGATCTGGTCAAGGATTTCCTGACCGGTCTGCCGGGCGGTTTCTGGGGTCAGTTCTTCATCGTCATGGCAGTGATTTTCATCCTTGGCTTCTTCCTCGATTTCATCGAGATCGCGGTCGTCGTCGTCCCGATCGTCGCACCGATTTTGCTCGCCGATCCAGGCGCCAACGTAACCGCGGTCTGGCTGGGCGTTATGATCGGTCTCAATATCCAGACGTCGTTCCTGACCCCGCCCTTCGGCTTTGCGCTGTTTTACCTGCGCGGCGTCGCGCCCGCCTCCGTCAAGACGCTTTCCATGTACAGGGGCGTCATCGCCTTTATCCTCATGCAGCTTCTGGCGCTGGTGATCGTCGCCTACAGTCCGCGGCTTGTGAACTACCTACCGATGCGCGTGTTGCTGACCGCCGAAACCGCGCCGCCGCCGGTCAACCCCGCGCTTCAGCTTTGTGTGGAGCAGCTCGTGCACGGCCGGTTGCAAAGCGGTGGCCATGAAATCCGAGCCGCCATCACCGCCGCGCGCGGGATCGATCTGTCCGGACTCCCGGACGAGCTTCGCAACGATCTGACCGCCAGCTTCGGCAACGCTGAAAAAACGTTCGCCCTCATGGACGGCATCCAGAAGGCGGCGGCGGCGGTCAAGGCTCGCGAGACGGCGTACCGGCCGCTGCATCTGCGGGTGCGCGAAACGCAATTGCAGATCAAGGACATCGAACAGCACATCCGGGAGATCAAGTTGGACATCGGCCGATCCGCCAATGAAGCCGTTACAAAGAAGCTGGAGGACACGGTTTCCGCCATGCAGGCCGAGCAGAAAAAGCTGGAAGACACAATACCGCCCGAATGGGAAAGGCAGCACAAACAGTTCTCTGCGCTGTTGAAAACGGACAGGCAGGCACGGCTCCTCTACCGGCGCAACATCGATTCCGCCTACGAGCCGGTAGAACAGGCCATCGCTCGCATCGCTGCCGCCGGCAAGCTGGAGGCACTCGGTAGCGATCTGAAAGCCGTTCGCGGCATCGTTTCGGACAGCAGTCCTGAAGAGGCCTCGAAACAGATTTCGCCGTTGATGTCCCGTATCGGCGCCGTCGCCGGCGCGCGGGACATCAGATCGGCGATGTCGGAAGTGCGCCGCGCCCTTCGCGGCCGCGAGCCGGACAAGACAAGGGCGCTGGAAGCGTCGGACAAGACCATGGCGGTCTACGAGCAGGACCTGGCCTGGCGCCGGCGCGGCGAGCGACAGGTTCTGCCCGCGCTGCAACGCTACGAGCAGGCGATCCGCACCACCATTGGCCTACGCAAGCAGCCGAAGCTGCCGAAGGCGGAAGCGGCCGAGGTAGCCGGGTGCATGGCCTATCACCGGGATATTTCCTTGCATTTCTGATCGCGGCAGATTGTCGATGGCTTGCCCCGTATTGACGCCGCTTGCGAAGTGCAGATCTTCGATGGTTAAAATGCAAGAACTGAGTCACCCGCGAATGGAGGTTAGGTTAGGTCATGTCCGAACTTTGGCGGCGCTCGGCAAATGAATTGGCGGCACTCGTGCGCGCCCGCGAAGTATCTGCCCTGGAGGTAACCGAAAGCGCTCTGGCGCGCCTTGCCGAGGTCAATCCGAAGATCAATGCCGTTGTCACCGAAATGGCGGATGAAGCGTGCACCGCCGCCAAATCCGTTGATGAAGCGTTCGGCCGCGGCGACGACCCCGGACCGCTCGGCGGCGTTCCGGTCACCGTCAAGGTGAATACCGATCAGGCCGGCCATGCGACGACAAACGGCGTGCGCATACAGCGGGATTTGATCGCCAAAACGGACAATCCCGTAATCGCCAATCTGCGCAAGGCGGGGGCAATCATCATCGGGCGCACAAATACGCCGGCATTTTCTTTGCGCTGGTTCACCCGCAACTCCCTCCACGGCCATACGCGCAATCCGCGCAACCCCGCCATCACGCCGGGCGGCTCGTCGGGTGGCGCAGCCGCTTGCGTGGCGAGCGGCATCGGCGCGGCTGCTCACGGCACCGACATTGGCGGCTCTATCCGCTATCCGGCCTATGCCTGTGGCGTCCACGGACTGCGGCCGACGCTTGGCCGGGTGCCAGCGGTGAATTTCACCGCTGCGGACCGCTTTATCGGCGGCCAGCTGATGGCGGTCTCCGGGCCGATCGCGCGGACCATTGCGGATCTCAGGCTGATGATCGAAGTTATGGCGCAAGAGGATTTGCGCG
>CAYWBS010000112.1:0-2033 GCA_964456215.1 uncultured Hyphomicrobiaceae bacterium | reverse complement strand
GTGGACTCCCGCCCCCCTTCATTCGCCAATCGCGACAAAGCGTGCGGCGCTGACGATTGCACCGGAGGGCTTGTCCGTGGCGCCTGCAGTCAAGAACGCGCTTCTCGACGCGGGCAGGAGGCTTGAGGATGCGGGCTGGTCGGTCGAGGAAACTGATTGCCCGCCCTTCCGTGAACCGGCGCGCTTGCAGGCGACACTTTGGCTCGCGGAATACCGGTGTGGGGCCGAAGGGGCGCTGCGCCGCGAGGATGATCCGGACGCTAATTTCGTCTATGCGCAGATGGAAGCGCTTTCACCCGAGCCGGATTTACAGGGCATAATGGATGTTTTTCCGCTGCGCGCCTCCTTGATCCGCCAATGGCAGAATTTTTTGGCGAAGTATCCCGTTTTGATCTGCCCGGTGTCGGCGGAGCCTCCCTTTCCCGATCAACTGGACGTCGAGTCCCCGGAGGCCTTCCGCCGGGTCATGGAAGCGCAGTTGACGCAGGTCGGCCTGCCGCTCTTGGGCTTGCCCGGCCTTACCGTCAGTACGCAGAGTTCGCGAGCTGTGCCGGTCGGCGTTCAGCTGATCGCCGGGCGCTACAAGGAAGATGTGCTGCTGCAAGCCGGAAAAGCGATTGAAAGGGGCGGCACCCCGGAAAGTCCCATCGATCCGGCATGAAACGCTTGTCCGTGAATGAGGCGAGTCGACGCGACGAGACAAGCTGATTGGGCGGGTGCACTTGCAAGCATCCATACTGCGAGAGTATCTTCGCGAAAAAAGGCTCGGCCAGAGATGCTCAAGCTCAAGGAAGGACAAGCCCATGCTCGAAACAACCGTCGCCGGTTCTTTGCCGAAGCCCTCCTGGCTGGCGGAGCCGGAAAAGCTTTGGGCGCCATGGCGCCTTGACGGCGAAGAACTGGAGCAGGCCAAGCGGGATGCGACGCTCATCTGGCTGAAGGAACAAGAGGACGCCGGCATAGATATTGTCAGCGGCGGCGAGCAATTCCGGATCCATTTTGTTCATGGTTTTCTTGAATATATCGACGGCATCGACTGGCAGAAGAAGACAAAGATGGGCATACGCGATAACCGGTATGTCGTCGACGTTCCAACAGTAACCGCCGCCGTTTCCCGAAAAGGCTCTATTCACGCGGACGAAGTGCGCTTCACGCGTGCGCATACCAAGAAGAAGCTGAAGTTTACGCTTCCCGGACCCATGACGATCTGCGATACGATCGCCGATGAGCATTATAGCAAACGCCCCGATATGGCGATGGCGTTTGCAGATCTCCTAAATCAGGAGGCCAGGGAACTTGAAGCGCTCGGCGTCGATACGATCCAATTCGATGAACCGGCCTTCAACGCCTTCATGAGAGATACGGTCGACTGGGGCGTCGATGCGTTGAACCGGGCGCGGGCCGGCCTTAAATGCACGACGGCCGTGCATATTTGCTATGGCTACGGCATCCAGGAGAACATCGACTGGAAGAATTCCCTGGGCGCGGAATGGCGTCAATACGAGGAGATCTTTCCGTCCCTCAATCAAAGCGATATCGACCAGGTTTCACTGGAATGCGCGCATTCCAAAGTGCCGCTCGAATTGATCGGCCTTCTCAAGGACAAGGATGTGCTCGTCGGCGCAATTGACGTCGCATCCCTTGACGTCGAGTCGCCGGAAGAGGTCGCGGCAACCCTGAATGCGGCAATGAAATATGTCGATCCCGAACGCACCTTCCCGTGCACGAACTGCGGCATGGCGCCGTTGCCGCGTGATGTGGCGACCGGAAAGCTCCGGGCGCTCGGAGCGGGCGCCAGGCTTGTCAGAGAGTCTTTGACCTAGAATCCGCCTCCCTCACGCGCAAAGTTCCAGCGAGCGGAATGACCCACAGTTGAACTTTGGCGGCTTGAATGGAGTGCATCCAATACTCCATCTGCTACAGCTCTTGGGTCAGGAAATCTCACCGGTGGTCGAGGGGAAACTTTCATTTGTTTGCTTAGACCACCCTCGACACATTTTTTTCTTACGCTATTGGCCACTTGACACAAGTAC
>CAYWBS010000111.1:0-8205 GCA_964456215.1 uncultured Hyphomicrobiaceae bacterium | reverse complement strand
AGCCGGTCGGCGATTACTATATGGAGGATTTGTTCGCGGCCGGTGGGATCGGCGCGGTGATGCGCGAGTTGAAACCGCTCCTGCACCTCGATTGCCTGACCGTCTCCGGCCAGACAGTCGGCGAGCGGCTGGAGTCGCCTGACAGCGCCTATGTCGATCGAGATGTCATAGCCGGCATTAACGAGCCGATTGAACCGCAAGGGGGCCTTATCGCCCTGTTCGGCAGCCTGGCGCCGACGGGTGCGATCTTCAAGCGCGCCGCAGCAAATAGTGAATTGTTCGAGAAGCAGGGCCGCGCTGTCGTCTTTACCTCGCTCGCCGACCTTTCCGAGCGAATTGACGATCCTGATCTCGACGTCACGCCGGATGATTTTCTCGTCCTGCAAAACGCCGGCCCGAAAAGCGCCTCCGGCATGCCGGAAGCCGGCTATCTGCCCATTCCCGGCAAGCTCGCCCGCGCCGGCGTCAAGGACATGGTGCGCATATCGGATGCGCGCATGAGCGGCACGGCCTATGGCACGATCATTCTGCATGTCTCGCCGGAGGCGGCCATCGGCGGACCGCTTGCCCTGGTGCGCGATGGCGACCAGATCCGGCTCAGCGTCAAGAACCGGACACTGGACCTTCTCGTTGAGGACGAAGAGCTGGCCGGGCGGCGGCGCGAGATGCCCGCCGCTCAGTCTTCGGAGGGAAAGCGCGGTTATGACTGGCTCTACGCCAATCACGTGCTGCAGGCGGATCTGGGCTGCGATTTCGATTTTATGTGAACGCGGCGCAAAAAAGCTCAGACGTCAAGGCCTTCCGCTTCGCCGGCATGAAAATCGATATGAATGTGATTGCCGTCGGGATCCCAGAGATTCACCTGCACGAGGGGCGTATCCGGCACTTTGCGGAGCTGATAGTTTTCATCTTCCCGGTTCAAGACATCGACAAAGTCCTTGAGCCCGGTCGCCGAAAAGGCGAAATGCTCGATATTGACATTCTTGCCGGTGAGTTCGCGGTCGGTGCTGACCAGGTGCACGAAGGGATGGCCGTCGCTATAAAGCCACGCCCCCGGATTTGGAAAGGGCGGACGTTTGCCGTTCTCCATCCCGAGAATGCGTTCGTACCATTCAACCATGCCGTCAACATTCGCCGTGTGCAAATTCACATGGTCGAGCCGGCCGAGCTGCATGATGATTTGTCCTCCCTGTGCCTCCGAACCTAAATCGTGCCCCGTATCATTACAGCCGACAACCGCAAAGGACGCAATGGTTGAATCGCTGGTGCTTTGTGTTGTCGCTGTTTGAAGCCCGCGTCTGCGCTTCGCTTGCCCAGGCGGAATGAGTTAAGCGGTGTCCTGTATCTCGATCGGCAGGTAGCACGTTTCCACGCAGAAAAATCCAAAAAATGTCATCCCGGCCAAGCGCCGGCCCGGACTTTTCGTCCTGGTGCGGGCTGTGCCCCGAGTGCGCGAGCCGGGACCCAGATAGTGACTCTCAGTATGCCACCGGTGGATTCCGGCTGTCGCCGGGATGACGGAATTTATGGTAGGCGCGACGAACCTCACCCGGATGAGATTGCAAATCCCACCCGTCACGTCAGTGGTTTTTGACCACCGCCAACTCCAAGCCGCAGACGCCCCCGCGCTAACTCCCTTTCGACAGGCAGTCTCTCAGCGCCCCCGCATTGCGGCGCATCAGTGTGAAATAGAGCTCGGGGCCGGCTTCGAGATCGGCTCCGAGCGGATCGAGCGTTCCGACATTCGCTATCGTGCCCGCGACGGCCGCTTGCAGGAGGCGGGGCGGAAATTGCGGTTCGGCGAACACGCAAGTCGCCCCCAATGACCGGATTTTGTCGCGAATTCTTGCAAGGCGCCGGGCGCCGGGCTGACGCTCGGGGCTGACGGTCATCGAGCCGGCGGCCGTCAGTCCGAATCTCCTCTCAAAATATTGGTAGGCGTCATGAAAGACGATGAACGGCCTGTGCTTCACTGCTGCGAGCTCCGCGTTCAATTCCGTTGTCAATTCGGCAAGTTTCGATCTGAGCGCCCTGCCGTTCGCCTCATAGAGTGCGCGCCGCGCCGGGTCTCTGCCGGCAAGCGCGTTCACGATTTCCCCGGCCATCAATTGGGCATTCGTGGGGTCAAGCCAGAGATGCAAATCGAAGCCATGACGATCGAGGACAGGTTGTTTGTCCAGGCTCTCCCATGGACCACCCTTCCGGTATGCGAGACGCTCCAGTCCCGCGGTCTCCGCAAGCGCGATGATTACCGCTCTATTGGCGATATTCCGCAGGGGCTCCTTGAGAAATGTCTCCATTCCCGGTCCCACCCAGAAAACCAGATCGGCCTTTTCAAGCGCCCGGGCGTCGGAGGGCTTCATGGCAGTGACGTGGGGCGAGCCATTGCCGCCGACGATCAGATGCGGCGTCCCGGCGCCGTGCATAAGCGCGGCGACGAGCGAATGTATCGGCTTGATGGAGACCACCACGTTGGCGTCCGCGTTGGCGGCGCTTGGACGCCAGAATTCCAGGACAGAGCCGGCGATCAGAAGGAAGATGGCGAGACGCTTCACGTGCCGCCACGCATACGCATTTATTGGCCGGAATGGCGGACTGGACATCATTCACCTGGATGGATCCCCGCGCCGGAAACGCGGTCATAAAGCGTTTGTCTTTGGCTCCGTATGTTATATTATAACAAGCGAGCGGCATGAGCACAAGCAACGCGGATGCGATAGAGTTCGGATGGCAAGCCAACAAGCGGTCATGGCCGGCATTTCCGGCGGCGAAGCCCGGAAAGGGGAAGCGGAAACGCTGGTCGAAGCGCGCGAAATCGGTGTTTTCCGAAGCGGCAGATGGCTGATCGAGAATGTGAGCCTTTCGGTTCGCCGCGGCGAAATCCTGACCCTGATCGGTCCCAACGGCGCCGGCAAGAGCACGGCGGTCCGGGCGCTTCTCGGACTATTGCCACTCGACCACGGAACGATTATTCGCCGCCCGGGGCTGCGTGCCGGATATGTGCCGCAACGCTTCTCGATCGACAAGATACTGCCCCTTGACGTCAAGCGGCTCATGACGCTGACGGAGGCACACACGGCTTCGGAAATTGAAAACGCGCTGGACGCCACGGGCATTGGCGGTTTGATCGATGCTCCGGTTGACCGCTTGTCGGGAGGCGAAATCCAGCGTGCGTTGCTGGCGCGGGCCATCCTCCGCGAACCGGATCTGCTGGTTCTCGACGAGCCCGTGCAGGGCGTGGATTTTGCAGGCCAGATCGACATGTTTGAACATATCCGCTCGGTTCGCGACCGGCTCAGTTGCGGCGTCCTGCTGGTCTCCCACGACCTGCATCTGGTCATGGCTGAAACAGACCGGGTCGTCTGCCTCAATGGTCATGTCTGCTGTTCCGGCACGCCGCAGTCCGTTTCCAAGAGTTCGGAATATCTGCAACTTTTCGGGCCGCGGGCGGTGCAGGCGCTTGCCGTCTATCATCATGATCACGATCATGCCCACGGACCCGACGGCGGTGTCGTGCCGCTCGATGGCGGATCATCGCCGGAGCAGGACGGTCCCGCCGATAACCCGGAGGCAAAGGCCGTTGCTCGATGATTTTTTCAGCCGGGCTCTCATCGCCGGTATCGGCGTCGCGCTGATCGCCGGCCCCCTCGGCTGCTTTATCGTTTGGCGGCGGATGGCCTATTTCGGCGCAACCATGTCGCACTCGGCCCTGCTCGGCGTGGCGCTGGCATTCGTCTTCGATGTCAATGTCATGGCAGGGGTTTTCTGCGTCGCCGCCGCCACCGCCCCGGCGCTTTATCTGCTCGAGCGCCCAGGGACCCTGCCGACCGACACGTTGCTTGGAATCCTGGCCCATGGAACGCTGGCCGCCGGCCTGGTGATGCTTGCCTTCATGAGCTGGGTGCGCATCGACCTTATGGGCTATTTGTTCGGCGACATTCTCTCCGTCTCCCTATCGGATATCGCGATCATCTATGGCGGCGGCGCGGTTATCGCAGGTGTCCTTATCCGGATTTGGCGCCCCTTGCTGGCGGCCACCGTGAACGCTGAAATCGCGCGCGCCGAGGGTGTTCACCCGGAACGGGTCCGCCTTGTCTTTATGTTCCTCGTCGCCGCCGTGATTGCGGTCGCCATGAAGATTGTCGGCATATTGTTGATCGTCTCGCTGCTCATCATACCGCCGGCGGCGGCGCGCCGGTTTGGCACCAGCCCTGAGCAAATGGCGATTTTCGCGGCCCTTATCGGTGCGATCGCCGTTTTATTCGGCTTATTCGGGTCGCTGCAATTTGATACGCCGAGCGGACCCTCAATCGTCGTCGCGGCGCTCGCCATTTTTCTTTTGACGTTGGCACCGTTTGAGGCGCCGGTTAAGAATAATCCGCAGGAATAGCCGTCGCCGCTGGCGATTGCCCATGGACCATCGGCAGGAATGGTTCTCTGATCGCCAGCCCTGCCGGCGTCGGGCCGGGAGGCGCGCGGTTGCCGGCCGGCGGCTCTGAAAGGCGGATGGTACCGTTGGGTGCAAATACCGGAATCTGAAGTGCGTAAGCCATGATGCAACATGAGATCCTCAAGGAAGCGGCCCGCATTTATGGGTTGATCGGCCCCGTCGGCGCGGTTCTCGTCCTGCTGTCATTTGTTTCGCTGTCGCTGATCTTTATCAAGATTTTGATCTTTCTGACGGCGCGGCTTGGCAGGACGCGCGCGATTGAAAAAGCCCTCGATTTGTTCGAAGGCGGAAAGTTCGCCGAAGCCCGCGAGGCGATCCGCTCCTGCCGCCATCCGGTTTCGGAGATGATGCGGGCCGGCGTGGAACTGGCGGAGGTGAACGCCCCCTCCGCCAAGATCGAGGCAAAGGTCCGTGCCGTCGCGCAAGACAGGTTCGCGGTTCTTTCCCGGCACAATCGCCTGCTGGAGCTGATTGGCGTCGTTGCGCCGCTTCTCGGACTGCTGGGCACCATCTTCGGCATGATCAAGGCTTTCCAGGCGTTGCAGATCTCCGGGGCCAAGGCCGATCCTTCGGTATTGGCCGGCGGCATTTGGGAGGCGCTGCTGACCACGGCGCTTGGACTGACGGTCGCCATCCCCGCAATCGTGGCGTTCAACCTCGCGGAGAACAGGATTGATCATTTGCGCCGGCAGACTGCGGCCGCTCTCGGCCGATTTTTTGCAAGCCTTGAGGCCGCCAATAGACCGTGACCGGATATGGACCCCATCCACGCGCCAACAGATAAAGGATTTCACCTGACCGCGCCGCGCAGGCGCGCCGTGCTGTCGCTGGCGCCGCTGATCGACGTCACCTTTATTTTGCTGATCTTTTTCATGCTGGTGACGCAGTTCACGCGTCCGGCGCCGCTCGACGTCGAGCTCGGCGCGCTCGAGCCGGCGCTTTCCCTTCCCGACGCTCGCGAAGGCACCGGCCGGACGGCCGTGCTCCGCCTTGTCATCCATGACGATGGGCGCATGGATTTTGCGGACCGCGAAAATCTCAAGCTTTCACAATTGGCGATGGCTTTTGCGGCGGCACAGGGCGAACCGGCGCGCCGTGAACCTGCGCTCGGCACGCCCGTTATTGTCGTCGATCCGGATGAGACCGTGCCGCTCCAGCTTCTGATCGACGTCATCGAAGAGGTTCAAAACCACCCGGAGTTCATGATGAAGGTTGTCACTGGCGGCCGGTCCGAGGGCGGAAAATGAGACGGTTCTCATCGGTGAGCGAGCAGCTTGACATGGCGCCGGAGTTCGAGCCTTGGGGCGTCGCGGAGGGTGCCGGGGATCGCCACGATCGGCTGATCCCGATGATCAATATCGTTTTTCTTCTGCTCGTTTTCTTTCTCGTAGCCGGAACGTTTCGCGCCGCGGAAACGCTTGCCATCGATCCGCCTGTCGCCAACAGTGAAGGGCAGTTGGACGCGGATGCCTTCACGGTTCTTATCAAGGCGAACGGTTCTCTTGGCCTTGCCGGCAGAGAGGCGAACCGCGAGCGCGTTGTTGCCGAGGCGGAGAGCTGGCTGGCCGAGCACGCTGACGGCGAATTACAGATCAGGGCGGATCGGGCGCTGCAAGCAGGCGTTTTGCTGCCATTGCTTCATGAGCTGAAAAAAGCCGGAGCCGGATCCGTCCGCCTCGTGGTGATCAAGCGGGAGGATCGCCCGTGACTTTAGAGCGCGGATCGTTGCCGAGAGCCGGCATCGCCATGGGCCTCGCTGCCCTTGTTCACGCGAGCGCGTTCGCCTGGGTGCTCCAATCGCTGGAGCGGCCCGGCGCAATTTCGCGGCAGACCGCCGCGATCAGCCTGAATCTTGTCGAAACGCTGGTCGTCGAGGCGCCGGCCGCGCGAGAGACGCCGGAAACATCCGCCGCGAATATTGAGGCTGTGGCCAAGCCGCACCCGGTGGATCGTCCAGAGGTCGCACCGGAAACGAGTAAGACCAAGGCTGAAGAACGCAATGAGACGAGGCGGGAAACGCTGGTAGACGTTGACGTGACCGCAGCGCCGCCCGAGCGCCAGAAAGAAGAGATAAAAACCAGCCCGCGAAAGACGGGCACACATCCACCTGCCAGGAGTCCGACAGCCAAAAAAAGCACTGGGCCGGCAAAATCCCGCGGAACGGTTCCGGCCAGGCGGAGTGAAGCACGGGTCTCCGCAAGCCGGGGTGAGGTCAGCAACTACAGCGCACTGGTCCGCACCCGGATCGCCCAAAAGCGGCCCACAGGCCGGGGCATACGCGGAACCGTGATTGTCGCCTTCGCGATTTCGACGTCGGGCGGATTGCGCTACGCACGCATCGACGGCTCAAGCGGCAATACGGCGCTGGATCGCGCCGCACTGGCCGCGGTCCGCCGCGCCGCGCCATTTCCCGATCCGCCTTTAGGCATGTCGCTCCGCCAGCTCAGCTACACGCTGCCATTCAGGTTTAAATAGATCCATCACGATATTATTTAGATAATTGTCAATTCACCCCAATGACGAACTCACTTTGGCTGTCGCGGGATCACTGCTAAAGACCCTGATCATGAGAGCCCTTGTCTATACCGAACCTGGCAAAATCGAATTTCAGCCTGTCGGCAATCCCGAGCCGGGGCCCGGCGAAGTCGTTGTCGTCGTCGAAGCCGTTGGTCTTTGCGGCTCGGATGTTCATGCCTATCTGGGGCGTGACCAGCGTCGGCCGCCGCCGCTCATTCTTGGACATGAAGCCGCCGGAACGATCCTGGAGGGATCGGGGAAAGGCAAGCGGGTTGTGGTCAATCCACTGGTCACATGTGGAGACTGTGAGGACTGCCGGGACGGACGCACGAACATCTGCGCCGCACGGCAGGTTATCTCCCTGCCGCCGCGACAAGGCGCATTCGCCCCCATGCTCGCCATACCGGAACGAAATCTTATCGAAATTCCGGCTGATTTTCCGGCGACCAAGGCGGCCCTGACCGAACCCATCGCCTGTGGCTGGCATGCCGTCACTCTGGCGGAACGGGCGGCGGTTCACCCTGTTGCCGCCTTGCGATGCGTCGTGCTCGGCGGCGGCGCCATCGGCCTGGGCGCGGCCCTGGTCCTGTCGTCGCGGGGGGCCGGGGAGATTTTCATCGCCGAGACCAATCCCGTCCGCCACGCCATGCTGCGCAAGGCCGGTCCGTTTACGGTTTACGATCCATCGTCCGGAGAGGGACCGGAAAACGGCTCGGCGCATATCGTTATCGATGCTTTTGGCGGCGAAGCGAGCCGCAGAGCCGCGTCGGCTCTCGCCCGGCAAGGCGGCGTCATCGTTCATATCGGCCTCGCCGGCGACGGGGCCGGCCTCGACACATTGCGCATGACGCTCCAGGAGATCACCTTCATCGGCTCCTACACCTATTCGATGAGCGAATTCCGCGACACCCTCGATGCCATCGTTTCCGGGCGTCTCGGTTCTCTGGACTGGACGGAGGTGCGGGCTCTTTCCGATGGGCCGCAGGCTTTTGCCGAACTCGTTTCCGGGAAGACCGCCGCCGCGAAAATAATCTTCCGGCCGTGACCGGGGAAGGTAGCCTGAGGGTTGCCGCCCAATCCGGCCCTGCCTAAGATGCTTGCCGGCGCGGGCGAGCAGGCGCCGACCGCCTTATCGTGGAAAAGGCTACTTCGCACACTCTGAAAGAAGCCAAAGAACGGGTTTTGAGGAAACGTCTTGAACGACATCAATGCCAGCCCCGGACTCGAAAAGCGGGCCG
>CAYWBS010000110.1:0-8209 GCA_964456215.1 uncultured Hyphomicrobiaceae bacterium | reverse complement strand
GCCACAGAGCTCGGCACGGGCCACGAAGTCTGGCTGAATAGAGGCCGTCTGGTTGACGCGATGCATGCGTCATATGCGATGCCGGGAATTTTCCGGCCCGTCAAGATCGGCGGGCGCTGGCTGATCGACGGCGCTCTGGTCAATCCGATTCCCGTGTCCGTCTGCCGCGCCCTGGGGGCGCAGGCCGTTATCGCCGTCAATCTGAACAGCGACGTTTATGGCAAGGGCGGAGTCATTTACGACCACGGTTCGTCGACGGAGCTGACCGTCGCCGAGGAATCGAGCGCCGATGAGCCGCGCAGCAATGGCCGCGCGGCGCTGCATCTCCTGCATCGTCAGTTTTTCGGACGCGGCGACGGCGCGCCGGGCATTTCAACGGTGATGGTCGAAGCCTTCAATATAACGCAGGACCGGATCGCGCGGGCGCGTCTTGCCGGCGATCCCCCGGATCTCATGATCGCGCCGCAATTGTCGAGCATCGGCTTGTTCGATTTTCACAAGGCCGATATCGCGATTCCCGCCGGCGTCGATGCCACCGAGCAGATGCTCGATCAGGTCGACCGCCTGGTATCCGCGATGGCCGCCTGAAGCCGGCGCTGTCTATCCGGTGGCGATATAGTCGCGCATCGCCGCCGCCTCCATTTCGGCTTCGGCGATCCGCTCCTTGACGACGTCGCCGATCGACACGATGCCGACAAGCGCGCCGCCCTCGACAACGGGCAAGTGGCGGAACCGGCGCGTGGTCATTTCCGACATCAGGCCGTTAATCGTATCGCTCTCCCGGCAGGTGATGACCTCCTTGGTCATGCAATGGGCCACCGGCCTGTGCAGGACGGCTTCTCCGTCCTTGGCAATGGAGCGCACGATATCGCGCTCGGAAATAATCCCGGCGACAGTATTGTCGTCTGCGATCAGGACGATGCAGCCGACACCGTGCTCGGCCAACGTCTTGGCGACACCCAACACCGTTTCAGTCGGTTTCGAAGTCAAGACATTGCGCCCCTTTTGCTTCAAAATTGTAGCAACGTTCATGAATTCCTCCCTTTAAACCTTGCCGGCCCAGGCGGGATCTCCCTCCGCGCCGGGGAGACCGCCGAGAACAGGTTGACCAGCCGTTTCGGGCATGCCGGTCGCCCTCGGCCGAGTACGGCGCGGTATGATTTACTCACCCGCCGATCCGGTTACTTCCGCACCGCGTAAGGCCGGCTAATGTTTATGAAATTATAATGTAAGCGTGCACGGACTATGGCAAGTCCTTACATGCGAAGGACTGAGCAAAACTTAAAAATAATAAGTGCGCACGGGACGGTCGAAATAGGGAAAACCGAATAGTCCGGCAAAAAAGCCGCCAAAATGCGCTTCCCAGGCGATGGCCCCCTCATTGCCGATGTTGACCGAACCCAGTCCGAAAAGCAGGTTCAGCCCGATCCAAACGCCAAGAAAGACGAGGATTCTCGGGTCCTTTAGCGCCTCGGTAATCGGCGCCAGGGGGACGTGCACGGGCTCTCCGCCAAATATCGCGATGTTGGACCTCCGGGTGCCGCTGAACAAAAAGCGAATAGCCGCCGCCATCAATCCCGAGATCGCGGCGGAAGCCCCGACGACCGGCGTCATATCTCCCCAATTCGCGGCCAGATGGGTGAGCGCGCCGGCAATTCCGCAATAGGCCGAGAACAGCAGGAAGCGCTGATCGCCAACGCGTTTGGCGACGGCGCTGCCAAAGGCCAGCAGCCACAGGCAGTTAACGATGAGATGCATCGCGTCGCCATGGATCAGCATGTAGCTCACGAAGGACAGCACGTCGCTCACTTCGCCGCCCGGAAAGAGACCCCCGCCCGCCGCGTAACGCGCCGGTATGAAGGCGAGCGACAACAGCAACCATATATCCGCCTCTTCGGGCAAAAGCAGCCGGATCAGATGGACCGAAACGAGCACCACGAGCGTCCAAAAGACGCCGCGCGGCACGTTGAAGGCGGGATGGTCACTCAAGGGTTAATTGATCCTGTCGAAAGCGCGGCCGGGTGTGGGTGCCCTACCGGATACAGCGATGGCGGCGAAGCCGCAATCGAAACTGGCACGAGTTCTGCTCCTTATGCCGCATAAGTAAAGGTTCCGTCCATGAGTGCGTCAAACTGGGACGGACCGCAGGCAAAAACGACCCACATATTACGTAAATTATTTTGTAGATGAGTAGGCCGTTGCGACCGTTATGAGACATCAAACAAGTATATCTTTGTATAAATATTGGGATAGGATTCGGAACAATCGCCGGGCGCCGCGCCGCTTCGAGATCGAACCCTCCGAGATTTCACCCATTCTTTCCGAAACCTTTATTCTCGAGCGCCGGCACCATGATGATTACCGGTTCCGGATAGCCGGTACGCGGATATGCGAGCATTTTGGCAAGGAATTGCGCGGCTTGAACGTTCTCGATTTCTGGCAGCCGCCGCATTGGCAGGCGGTATGCGCGCTGCTGGATATCATAAGCGAGGATGCGGCGGCCGGCGTTATCCAATTTCGCGCCTATGCGCAGCCGGACCGTAAGGCCGAATTCGAAATGGTGCTGCTGCCGCTCATTCATCGCGAGCCGGCCATTAGCCGCGTGCTTGGGGCGATAGCGCCGATGGCGACGCCCTATTGGCTCGGAATGGTGCCCCTGACCCGGTTTGAAATCCTCAAGGCCGAGGAGATGTGGCCGAGCGGTTTCGGTCATGGCGGCGCCGGGACGAACCCGGAGTTTCCCTACGCCTCGAATGCCCAGGACCATCGCATCGTCGAAGTCGACCGCAGACGCTTCCGCATCTATGACGGCGGCCTCAGCAATCCGACGAAATCCTCGTAAAGAGGTCATTCGCCGGGCCCGCGGCGCGATGGCTCGATGAAAACGTCGATATTCGGAGCGTATCGCGGCCAAAGCGACGCACTTGACGGGACTATACCTTAGTGCCCTTTGATTTTTGGCGTTTGCGGACGGAAATCCGGCGCCCAATTTTCCTGGAAACACTCTTGCGCGCGTTCGCGCCCGGTGAAACGCCGCCGGGCAGGCCTTTCAGAATACCGATATTGTGCTTTCCGGTTATCCACTCGGTGGCCGCAGAGAAACTCATCGGCTTGGCGATAAAATAGCCCTGGACCGCGCATTTACCGATCTCGGCGATGGCCGCCATCTGTTGCCACGTCTCGATGCCTTCGCAGACGACGCGCAAATCCAGAAACTTCGACAGAGAGATCAGCGACGAGACGATGACCTGCTGCTTTTGATCGTTGACGATTTGCTGGACGAATGAGCGGTCGATTTTCAGGCCGTTGATGGGCATGGCCGACAAATGCGACAGCGACGCATAGCCGGTGCCGAAATCGTCCAGTTCAACGTGAATCCCGCTCGCGCGCAGCTTCTTGAGAATATTCATGATATCGGAATTCGGATCATCGAACAGGAACGATTCCAGGAATTCCACCGCCAGATAGTGCGGCTCCAGGCCGTGCTTTTCCATGCTGCCAAAGAAATCATCCAGAACCGTGTCCTGCCTGAGATGTTCCGGCGACAGATTGATCGCCAGGCGGCCGAATTCGAGCCCCTCGTCCACCCAGCGCCGGCCGGCCGCCATCGCGTCGTCGAAGACCATGCGTCCGACAGCCGATGCCAGGCCTGATCCTTCGACAACCGGCAGGAATTCTCCCGGCGCAATGATGCCCCGTTGCGGATGCCGCCAGCGCAGCAGCACTTCGAGCCCGGTGATGGCCTCGTCGCTGACGCTGATCTGCGGCTGGTAATAAAGTTCGAACTGCTGCTCTTCGATCGCGATCCTGAGCTCATGCTCGATGCGCGATTCCGCGTCGATCTCCTCCTTCAGATCGAAAGTGAAGAACAGATAGCCGTCGCGGCCAAGCTCCTTGGTCTTGTAAAGCGCGAGGTCCGCGAAGATCATCAGTTCCTCAAGATCCTGCGCATCCTCGGGGTAGCGCGCCACCCCGATGCTGACCGTCGGCCGCAACGTTGCTTTGCCGAAATACGCCGGTATGGAGACCACGTCGGTCAATTCCTGGCAGATCGCCTCCAGATTTGTGTTGGCATTGCGCTCGACAAGCGCGATGAACTCGTCGCCTCCCCACCTGTAGGGCTTGAAGTTCGAGAAATCGCTCGCCAGCAGGTTCAACCTTTCGCCGACGGTCCACAGCAGATGGTCGCCGGCGGCATGACCCATCGTATCGTTGACGCGCTTGAAATTATCGAGGTCGATCTGAATGACGGCGAATTTGCTGTCGGGAGCGACAAAGGCGAATTTTTCGGCCAGATCTTTTTGGCAGTGCGTGCGGTTGGCCAGCCCCGTCAGGCCGTCGATATAGGCGATCTGCTCAAGCTGATACTTGGCGTGCTGCAATTCCATCTCACGCTCGCGGTGGGCCGTGGCGTCGATCAGGGTGGTGATGACATCGCCATTATCGAGAACCCGTTCCAGTTTAATGATCTGCCTGCCGTCGGCGATCTGCAATTCCGTTTCCGATTCCTTGACCTTGCGCCGTTCAGCCATCTGTTCGCGCAACCAGCTTTCCTTGTCCCGGCCGCCGATATCCCAAACACCGTTATCGAAGCCGGCGGACAGCATGTCGTCGAATTTCAGCTCTTCGACGATCATATCGCCGATCGGGTCGTGAAACTGCTGGTAGGCATCATTGGCGAGAACAAGCCGGTCATCCGCGTCCCAGATGGCGAAGCCGTTGCGCATCGAATTGACCGACGTCAGCAGATGCTGGTGCGTCTGGTTTTGAATATCCCTCGTCCGCCGCAAGTCCTCGGCGATGCTGACGGCCTCGTTCGTCTTTTCCTCGAGGCTGGCCACCAGATTTTCGAAACTGGTGATATCCGTATAGATATTGATGAAACCGCCTCCGGAGAGCGGCCAGCTTCTGATCTCCAGACTTTTCCCTCCCGGGCGTTTTCTCTTGAAGGCGCGTTTCTCGAACTTGCTCGCCGTTTCGACCCGCTCGCGAACCAGCGTCTCGACATCGCCGTCGCCGAATTCCGCGTGTTCCGCGAGGTATCTCACGATCTCCTCATAGGGTGATCCGACCTGGAACATTTCGCTTGGCAGGTCCAGCAACCGATAAAAGGCCGGGTTTGCCGTCTGCAATACGAGATCCTTGTTGAAGACGCTGATGCCGCCGGGAAAGTTATTGAATGTCGCGTTCAATACATCCGCGTTCGTCTGAAGCACCGCTTCGGTAATCTTGCTGCCGGTGATATCGGTTTGGATGACGACGTATTGGACGATGGCACCGCGCGCGTCCTTGAACGGCACGATCGTCGTATCGACCCAATAGTGGGAACCGTCCTTGGCGTGGTTCTTGATCTCGCCGCGCCAGATCCTGCCGTTTTCGATGGTCCCGTGGATTTCCTGGTAAAACGACTCCGGGTGGTGGCCGGACCTCAAGATGCCGCGGTTCCGCCCGATCAACTCATTCCTGGGGTATTTTGAAATTTTGCAATAACGGTCATTGGCGTAGGTGATCGTGCCGGCGGCGTCTATCGCGGCCACGATGGCATGCTCGTTCAAGGCAAGCTGGTGCGCGGCAAGTTCCGCGAACGCCGCCTCCGCCTCGTCCTTGGCCGGGCGGTCCGCGTCGCCCAGCCGGTCTTCGCGCAAACATGCGAACCAGCTCAGCATCAGCATCGCAACCAGGAACTGCTGGGAGGCAAGCCAGCTCGCCGGCATCCGCTGTGGAAGGTCCGATGGCCCGGCCGCCGCGAACGCCGAGGCCATGGCGGCTGCGTGATAGCCCTGCAGAATGGCAATGCCCAAAAGCCCGGCGCCGACGAGCAGGAATATGCCGTTCTTTCCGGAATAGAAGCGGGCCAGCGCCATTGCCGCCACGAGCAGCGTGAGAAGGGCGGCAATGGCCGCCATTGCCGCGTTCAAGGTAGCGCTGCCGTGCCAGATCATTGCCCATAGCAAGACGAAGCAAAGTGTGAGACTTGCCCCGACAAGCAGACATGCGATGACCCGCTGGCGAACGGCAGCCTTTTCTATGAGGCCGTCCTTGTTCATCAAACTTTACAGTGCGGGCGCCGGCTCCCACAGGCGCGGATTACCCATTTCAATCGCGGCGAAGAATAAATGAAAAAGGTTAATGAACCAGCTCGCTCAAATGCCCGTATAAGTAGAGCGAACGCTCATTTTCGATTGGTCGAAAGAGGGCGCGAAATGCCCTTTTTCCCGGCCTGGAGCATGCCCGGCGTCGCGGACGATCCGCTATTCGGAGGTCCTCGTTAACGGATAATATCCCATCCGCACGATGCCCCATTTGCGGCCATGGACGCGGACCGGCGTCGACATCTCCTTCATCAGCACGATATTGCCGCCGCCCATGTCCCGGCCATAGGTCTGCAGCAGAAGCGGCTTGTCGTTTTGTACCGCCCGCCGGACGGAGTCGTTGTCAAAGAAGCGCCTGTTCCGGCAGTTCGCCGCATTCCAGGCGGGATCGTCGCGTTGCGGCTTGGAAACCGCGAGATTGTGGGTCGGCACATAGCAATTCTCATCGGTCGCCACGCAATAGACGATGCGCTCCGACCGTTTCAGGACAGCCTCCTGGATCTCGGGCAGAACGCCATCGGCGAATTCGGTGAACGGCGCCATGAACTGTTCCGGGTCGGTTCCCGGTATCGGCTCGTAGGTCCGGTCGAACAGGCCCGCCCCGGTCATCTCGCCGGCCGCAATTGCGTTCTCGAAAGCCGCCTCGATGGCGCGCGCCGCCCAGGTGATATATTCGGCCATGGACGTGTCGCCGGTCTCGACCTTTTGCGCCACCGCCAGCACCAGCTCATCCGTCCGGCGGGCAAGCCCGGTGAGTTGCTCCGAGGCGCCGTTAAGCGTCCGCGAGGAGTCCGTCAGCCGCCGCGACATTTCCCCGAAAATCTTCGAAAACTCCTCCGACGCGTGATCGACTTCGACGACGCAGCCCTCGATCCTGTTCGTCGTCTGGTCGATCGCGCTCATGGCTTCGGTAACGGTTTCCAGAAGCTCGGTGAAGGAACCGGTCTGGCCCTGAACGTCGGTCGCCGATGAAGCCGTTTTATGGGTCTCCGATATCAGCAGCGCGAACCTTTCCTTGACATTGTCCAAAACGCCGTCGATTTCGGAAGTCGCCTGGCTGGTCGAATTGGCAAGCTGCTTTACCTCGCTGGCCACCACCGCGAACCCCTTGCCCGCCTCGCCGGCCCGCGCCGCTTCTATGGTTGCGTTGAGAGCGAGAAGGTTGGTTTGCCGCGCAATCGCATCGATCGTCTGGGTAATCGTGCCGATCGCGTCCACGGCGACCTGGACGTCGTCCATCCTCTGGACAAGCGCCTCCACGGACTTGGCGAGCGCATTCAATTCATTAACGGCATTTTCAATATTGTCGCGCGATTCCGCAATGTCGGCAGACGCTTTCAGGGTCGCCGAGCCGGCGCTTTCGACCTCGCGCTGGACGTCGCTCTTCAGCGCCCGGAGACGGTTCAGCTTGTCCTGCAGCGTCTGATATTCCGCGACATCGGCGTTGACGACGTCGGACACGCGCTTGGTCGAAACGGAGATTTCGGCGATTTCCAGACCAAATCCGGCGAGCTTGAGCCCCAGCTCGCCGAGGATATCCCGTTCCGGATCGCCCGCCGGGTTTTCCGGCGTCTGCCCCTTCAACGCTTGCGGTTCGCAATCTTGAGAATACGCCGAATCTGCCATTGCATCGGTCCTGTCACTCGTTCGCGTGCGGGAAAACCACGCGCCGAACGTGTGTTCAGACATCTTTACGGCGTCGTCCTTAACATATCACTAACCATAACGGCCCGGCCCGCCCGGCCGGCCCGGAGGACGGAGGCTTATTGGCCATATCGCGGAGAAGGGAAATGCTGTCCGGTGCCGCTGATGAGCGGGCGCGCGGCGCTCAAGCCGCCGATTTTCGGCCTGCCGGGGAGGGCAAAGGCATGTCAAAGCAACCGGCTGACGTCGCCGCCTCAAGTAATCGCTGAGCGCCGTCCGTGGACAAAATGCCGAAAACTGCTGCGATATCAACACCCTAATTTAGGGGTTCATTAACCGTAAGGTCCGTATTCTGACCCGCGCGAGCATCACGTCAAAAGATTGCCGTATTCAGCAAAGGTGGCCGCGGATGAAACCAGCCTTTAGAGGCAGCGTGAAAGCAACACCGGCAATGCGACAACGAAGAGCGACAA
>CAYWBS010000109.1:0-8212 GCA_964456215.1 uncultured Hyphomicrobiaceae bacterium | reverse complement strand
ATATCGAGATTCGTGAGTTCCGAATAAGACGTGAAGGCCCGGCAAAACGGGGTCCGAACGCCGCCTATGATTGCGACGCGCCGCGTCAATTGTTCGGCCATCTGAGAGTCCTCCTCAACCCGAATCGTCAAGCCGCCGCGGCCGATCTGTCTTTGCCGGTTTCCAACGTGGAACGGTAATGGAGCGGCCCGCCCCTGAACGGTGCAAAGCCGGTTCCGAAGACGACGCCGGCATCCACGAATTCGGCATTTTCGACGATCTTTTCGTCAAGGCACTTCTTGCATTCGTCCAATAATGGCTTGATGAGTTCGCGCCCCAGCGCCTCGAGTTCGCCCTCATCGAACTCTGCTTCCTCGCGCACCGGCTTGCCGTCCTTCCAGACATAAAAACCTTCGCCGGTTTTCTTGCCGAGCTTGCCGTTGCGAACCAGCCGCGAGATCTCGCTGTTGTCAGGAGCGCCATGGCCGAGGATCTCAGCCACATGCTTGCAAACATCGAGCCCGACAACATCGCTCAGTTCAAGCGGCCCCATGGGCATGCCGAATTTCAGCGCGGCTTGATCGATCTTTTCGCGCGACATGCCGGACTGATAACGCTCGATTGCCCCGAACATGTAGGGGCCGAGAACACGGTTGACGAGAAATCCGGGACTACTTTTCACAATCAGCGGGAACTTGTTGATGGCGGTGACAAAAGCGCAGCCCTTGGCGACCTCCTCCTCCCGCGCGTCCTTGCCGCGCACGACCTCGACAAGCGGCATCTTGGCGACCGGGTTAAAGAAATGGATGCCGATGAGGCGGCCCGGGTCCTGCAACGGCGCGGCAATGTCCTCGATCGGCAGCGAGGAGGTGTTGGTGGCAAGAACCGCGCCGGGCTTTAGCCGGTTTTCCAGACCTTTGAAAACCTTTTGCTTGATTTCCAGGTTCTCGACGATCGCCTCGATGATGATATCGGCGCGCGGCACGTGTTTGCCTTCGATGTCGGGAATGAGGCGCGCCATCGCCGAATCGACGGCCACCTTGGAGCGCAACCGTTGCTTAAAGAGTTTCTTCGCCCTCTTCAACGCCGTTTCGATTTGGTCCGCCGCCATATCCTGCAAGCTTACCTCCATGCCGGATACGACGCACCAGGCGGCAATGTCGCCGCCCATGGTCCCGGCGCCGATAACATGGGCGCGAAGCGGCTTGAAACCATCTTTGGGGGTCTGTGCCTTCAACATCTCGGACAGTCGGAAAACGCGCCGCAGCGACCGCGACGTCTCGCCGACCATAAGTGGCGAAAAAGCCCGCGTTTCCGCGACAGCCATGCGCTCCGGATCACCGCCGAACTTGTCGAACAGGTCAAGGAGCGCGAAGGGCGCCGGATAATGTTCGGCGCGGACTTTTTCCGCGGTCTTCCTGCGCATCTGCGCCGCCAAATAGCCTCGAACCGGACTTTTGGTCAGCAGTTTTTGCCACCACGGCGCACCTTTTGAGCGCCGCTTGCGCAGCACTGCTTTGCGGGCCGCCCAACGCAGCGAGTGATGACTCGGCACCAGTTCATCGACAAACCCCTGGGCGCGAGCCTGGGCCGGGCGCAACATCCGCCCGGTTAACATGGCCTGCATTCCGTTCAGCGGACCGGCGGTCTTCAGCGCCCGGACGGTGCCGTTCAATCCCGGAAATAGGCCAAGCTTGATCTCGGGCAATCCGATCCGCGTGCCTTCTTCGCGGTCGGCGATCCGATATTGGCAGGCCATGGCCAGCTCCAGTCCTCCGCCCAGGCAAAAGCCGTGGATGGCGGCAACGGCCGGAACCCTGAGTCTCTCGATCCGGTTGAAGATCTCAGTCACCTGCTTGATCGAATCTTCCACCTCTCTTTCAGTGGTGAATTTATCGAAATCGCTGATATCGGCGCCGGCGATAAAGCTCGTGTCCTTACCCGACGCAATAATGAGGCCCACGACCTCGGCCTTATTGGCGGCGTCCTCGATAAAGGCGGCGATCCGTCCAAGCTCCTCCAAGGGACGCTGGCCGAGCGTATTCATACTCTCGCCTTCGCGATCGAATTGAGCCCAGGCGATCCGTTCGAAGTCGATATGAACCGCCCAATCCTTCAGATTGGAGATGTCAGTTGCCATGCTACCCCACTACTGCGCCGCGGCGACGCTTTCGACTTTTTCGCTGCCGCTTCGATAATTTGGCACGAGTTCGGTCGGATCGAAATGATCGACGGCGATCACCCGCGCGACCAAATCCTCGGCTTCCTTCAAAAGCTCGGCTTCCTCCGCCGTTATAACATTTTCCTCCACGGCCTCCTGGAACCAGTCCAGGCCGTGATAGCGGTGCACTTTGCCGTCGCGGATGCCTTGTTCGATCTTCTTCTCTGCGCCTTCCGCAGCAATCACCTTGGAAAGCGTTACTTCGAGAAGGCCGGTCGGCGTGTTCTCCTTGTCGCTGATGAATATGTCGCGGGTCAGGCGATCACGGACCTCGCCCGGTTGCATGGCAAGTGAAACAATTGCCTTGCCGAGCTGATCGGACGCCGGCCGGCGAGGTGCGCCAAGGGGAAACACCAGCGGCCACAACATCCAAGCAGCCGGGCGCACAGGAAAATTATCGAGCACGCCGCGGATCGCTTCCTGGAACCGGTAAAGGCAGTTCCGCGCACAATACTCAACGATCTTCATGTCCTTCGCCGGCTGGCCGTCATCCTCAAACCGCTTGAGGACGCAGGACAGGAGATAAAGTTCGCTTAGCGCGTCGGCGAGGCGGCCGGTGATCTTCTGTTTTACCTTTAATCCGCCGCCAAGCAGCGCAACGCTCAAATCGGCCACCAATGCGAATGAGCGGCTGGAGCGGGCAAGCTGCTTGTACCATCGCGCCGCATCGCCCGCATCGTCCGGCGCGCTTGCGAAGAAACCGCCGGTGACATTATGGAACAGGGAGCCCAAGCAATTGGCGGTGGCAAAGGCAATATGCCCGTCAAGAGCTTCCTCGAAAGCTCTGAAACCCCGCTCCTCGTCCGGGTCCTGAACGGCCTGAATTTCGCGGTAGAGCCAGGGATGGCTGCGCAGCGCCCCTTGCGAGAAAGTAATCAGTGTCCGCGTCAGGATATTGGCGCCCTCGACAGTGATTCCGACCGGCACCATCTGGTAGGCCCCCTGGATATAGTTCGATGGGCCGTCACAGATGGCCTTGCCGCCATGAATATCCATGGCGTCGTTCACGCATTGGCGCATCCGTTCGGTCGACTGATATTTAAGCAGTGCGGAGATGACGGCGGGTTTTTCGCCGCCGGCGACCATTGACGCGGTGACGGCGCGCCCGGCTTCGCAGACATAGGCCGACTCGACCAACCGCGCCAACCGCTCCTCGATGCCTTCCATGCGGCCAATCGGGATGCCGAATTGCTTACGGATCCGCGCATAGGCCGTCGTCGCCCGCAACAAGGATTTGGCCCCGGCCGTGCTGGAGGCCGGCAAGGATATGGACCGTCCCGCCGAAAGGCAGCTCATCAGCATGCGCCAGCCATGGCCGACGCGGTCGACGCCGCCAATGACCCAATCCATCGGGATAAAAACATTTTTGCCCCAATTCGGGCCATTCGGGAACGCCGCCCCGCCCGGCAAGTGCCTGCGGCCGATCCTGACGCCGGGATGGTCCGTGCGGATCAAAGCCAGCGTGATCCCGATATCTTCTCCCTTGCCGAGGAGATTTTCCGGATCAAACAAACGGAACGCCAGTCCCAGAACGGTGGCATTCGGCCCAAGAGAAATATAGCGCTTATCCCAGCTTACCTTGATGCCCACCACCTCCCGGCCGTCATGCATTCCCTTGGATACGATGCCGATATCGCGCATGTTGGCGGCATCCGAACCCGAGGTCGGACCGGTGAGCGCGAAACATGGGATTTCCTTGCCTTGGGCAAGGCGCGGCAGCCAATAGCTCTTTTGTTCGGCCGTTCCGTATTTTTCGATTAATTCGCCCGGCCCGAGAGAATTCGGCACCATGACGATCGTGACGGCATCAGGACTTTTGGATGCAATCTTTCCCAAAATAAGTGACTGCGCCTGCGGCGAAAACCCCAGGCCGCCGTGCTCCTTGGAAATCAACATGCCAAGAAAGCCCTTGCTGCGCACAAAATTCCAAATCCTTTCCGGAATATCATGTGCCTTGTGCCGGATTTCCCAATCGTCCAGCATTTCGCATAGTTGCTCGGTCGGACCGTCCAGAAACTGCTGTTCCTCATCGGTCAGCCGAACAGGGGATACGGCTTTCAACTTGTTCCAATCGGGTTCGCCGGAAAAGAGTTCCGCATCCCAGCCAATCGTTCCGGCTTCCAGGGCTTCCTGCTCCGTCTTTGAAACGGTGGGCAAGACACGTTTGATGCCCTTGAAGACGGGTTGCACCAGCGCGGCGCGGCGAAGCGGCTCATAACAAAGCGCCCCCAGGACAACCGCCGGGATCCAGCCGACGAATGACAGAAACCCTGAACCGGGCATTGAAAGCGTGCCGTTTACGAGCCCGAGTTTGAATAAGACTGTGGCCACCGCCACGGCAACGGCCCAAGCGACCAACGGTGCGCGGTAAAGCGCGAGACCCGTTGCAACGCCGAGGCAAATCAAAAGAAAAATGATTTCCGCCATAACCGCTAGCCTCCCTAGCTGTCGATGGAGCCCAATCGTCTAGCCTGGCCATATTACGCTAAATAGATATGATTGACGTTAACGTCAATATGTAGCTATTAGCATCAAACGTTCCGACCCGCCCGGCAAGTGCCCAGCCAAACTCCTTCGCCTCGGATTATAGCGCGGAATTAATTAACGTTCGACGAGGAATCCTGAAAATCTAGCGCAAACTTGAGACCAAGACAGAGCATTCCATATTGCGTATAAAACGATAGCCGGACATGCAACCGAGGTCTTATGGTCCGGGTTGAACAAGCTTTGGGCGGCTTTGCGCCTTAAAGAGGATAAGGGCAAAGGACGGGTTCAGGCGATGAATTGGCGGAAACGTGTCGACGGCCGAACATGCGGTGAAATTCTGGCGCGCGTCGCCACTCTGTCCCGGCGGGAATTCATCCTTGGCTCCGGCATGGCAGCGGCATTTCTCGCCCGGTTCGATGGCGCTCCGGCCTCGGCTGCGCCGGGCAGAGCCGCTTGGCTGGACGCAATGGACAAGATCACCGGTGGCGCCAAGCCGACCGCCGACAAAATCAAACTTACCTTTCCGTCGACGCCCGTCTCCAGCGAGAGCGTTCCCTTCAAGATATCTGTCAATCACCCGATGGCACCTGGAAATTATGTAAAGGCCATCCATGTACTGGCCACCGAAACGCCGCAGCCGGAAGCGATGAGCTTCGACTTCTCGCCGGAATGCGGCAGCGCCGATGTAGCCGGCAGATTAAAACTGGAGCACGATCAGGAGGTTGTCGCCATCGCTATTCTCAGCACCGGCGAAAGTTTCATCAGCCAAAGCCGCGTCGAGCTTGCAGTGCCCTGTTGCGAGGCCCCGGATGGTCATTGAGCCAAGGCTCCATATCCCTGAAAAGATCAAAGTCGGAGATATCATCCCCATCGAGGTGGCAATCTCCCATCCCATGCGCCTGCCTCGGGACGGCGTGAACGCAGCCACCGGCCAGGCCGGCAGCGCCGACTATATCGAATTCTTCACTGCCAGGTTCGAGGGGAACGAGTTTTTCCGGACGCGTTTTCGTTCGGCGGTTTCCGCCAATCCTTATCTTGCCTTCAATTTGCGCATTGCAGGTCCCGGCACTCTGGAAGTGATGTGGGTCGATAACAATGGCCGGGCGTGGTCGCTATCGCGAAAGCTGAAACCGGCATAGCTCCGTCTGACGTGTCGAACCCGGATCTCGCACCGAATTCCTCCAAAAAAATCACGCAAGGACTTGTCCGCGGCCGAACCTCTGGTCTAGGTCATGAACTCAGATCATCAGATTTTCTTTGTCGCCAACGCAACAAGCATGAACTTAAAACCGAGGGAGCGAACCTTATGGCAGAAGAACCGATCCCGGCGCAGCTTAGCCCCTATATGGTCGACGTCCAGGAAGGAAAACGCTACTCCTGGTGCCGCTGTGGCCGCAGCCAAAACCAGCCCTACTGCGATGGCTCCCATAAGGGGACCGGCATCGAACCGCTACCCTTTGTCGCCGAGAAGACCGAGACGGTGCATTTGTGCGGCTGCAAGAGTACGAATGACGCGCCCTTTTGCGACGGAACCCATAATATTCTTTGATCACGGACAGGCCGTGGCGAAGGTTTGAGCCCTCTTGGTGGCTCAGCCGGGGCGGCGCTGAAGATTGTTCCATTCGCCTCTCCCCATTGCACAGAGAGCGGAGTTTGCTAAGAATGTGAGATTGCCTTTGCCGCTAAGTGGTTTCGTCGCCTCGGGATTGGAAACTTTGGGGGTCTGGACGCCAGCACATGGAATATTTGCTACAGCAGCTTATCAACGGTCTTACGCTCGGCTCGATTTATGGATTGATCGCCATTGGCTACACAATGGTCTACGGGATCATCGGGATGATCAATTTCGCCCATGGTGACATATTCATGGTCGGCACATTCATCTCCCTGATCATCTTTCTCGGACTGGTCAGCATTGGCGTGACCTTCGTTCCCTTGGCGTTGCTGCTGGTTCTTATCGCGGCCATGCTATTGACCGCGGTTTGGGGATGGACGGTGGAGCGTCTGGCATACCGGCCGTTGCGCGAATCTTTCCGCCTGGCGCCCCTGATCACCGCCATTGGCATGTCCATCGCCCTGCAGAACTTTGTGCAAATCTCTCAAGGCGCCCGCGTCAAGCCGCTGCAGCCCGTCATTACCGGCGGCTATAAACTCATCGAGACGGACGGTTTCATCGTAAATCTGAGCAACATCCAAATCATCATCGTGGTGACGACGATCGCCCTCATGGTCATCTTTTCGCTGATCATCTCACGGACGGCGCTTGGCCGGTCGCAGCGCGCCTGCGAACAAGACCGTGTCATGGCGTCGCTCGTCGGCGTCAATGTCGACCGCACGATCTCGCTCACATTCGTCATGGGCGCGGCGCTTGCGGCGGTCGCCGGCGTAATGTTTTTGCTCTATTACGGTGTCATCGATTTCTATATCGGTTTCGTTGCCGGCATCAAAGCGTTCACCGCGGCGGTGCTGGGCGGCATAGGCTCGCTCCCCGGAGCCATGCTCGGCGGACTCGTCATAGGTCTCATCGAAACCCTCTGGTCCGCCTATTTCTCAATCGAATACAAGGATGTCGCGGCATTCTCCGTGCTCGCGCTGGTGCTTATCTTTCTGCCCTCAGGTCTTCTCGGCCGGCCGGAAATCGAGAAAATCTAGATGTTGTCAGCAGCGACCGCCAAAGCCGGCTTCGACTTCCCAGCCGCCATCAAGGATTCCGGCATCGCAGCGCTGATCGCGCTTGCGCTTTCCGTTCCGATGCTTTCCTTCAAGACCGTCGATTCCCAGGGCGATCTCGTGTTGGAGCAACGTTGGGCGCTCGCCGGAATTGTGGTTCTCATCGTATTTGCCGGACGCTTCGCCCTCAATGTGTTTTGGAACACGCGCCGTCCTGGACGCGGCGGTCCGCTGAAGCTCATGGGCGAAGATTTCGCCGTGCGGCTTGCCGAAATCGGAAAATGGGTGGCGCCTGTCCTCATCGGCTTCGCGATTGTTCTGCCATTTCTGCCGAGCTCGAACCGTTATATTATGGATCTGGCGATCCTCGTGCTGACCTATGTGATGCTCGGCTGGGGGCTGAATATCGTCGTTGGCCTGGCCGGCCTGCTGGATCTCGGCTATGTGGCTTTCTATGCGGTCGGCGCCTATTCCTATGCGCTGATCGCAACGACATTTGATCTATCTTTCTGGGTTTGCCTGCCCCTTGCCGGCGCCTTGGCCGCCTTGTGGGGCGTCATTCTCGGCTTTCCGGTATTGCGGCTCAGAGGCGATTACCTGGCCATCGTGACATTGGCCTTCGGCGAGATCATCCGCATCGTCCTTCTCAATTGGTATTCGGTCACCAATGGGCCTGACGGAATTACAAGAATTCCCCGCCCGTCCTTTTTCGGACTTGAATTCAATCGCTTGGGCGACAACTCCTTCGCCGGATTCTTCAATATCGAATATTCCTCGATGCACCGGATCATATATCTCTATTATATCATTCTGGGGCTGGCGCTGATCACCAACTGGGTCACGATCCGGCTGCGC
>CAYWBS010000108.1:0-8277 GCA_964456215.1 uncultured Hyphomicrobiaceae bacterium | reverse complement strand
GCCCACTTTTCCTGGAAACACTTTAGGTCACAAACCGGTATCGCTTATCATGGCGAACGACGATTCAAACAACCCATTCCGCCCATGACGTAGTGGTGAGGATCGCGGCCCGCAAGGTGGTGTATGTATATTCGAACAAAGCACGCCCGTCTCGGCATTGCCGGGAATTCTACGGGAAAATTTGCACCTCAGCCGGCGGCGAGTTTTTTGAACCCGGCTGAAATATTGTGCCTCAACTTGTGGAAGGCGCGTTTGTTGTCGGAAACCATCCAGTTCATCTGCACGGACCGGCGCACGCCTTCAAACGAGCCGTGGCCGTGAAACGATTTTTCGGAGCGCCTGAAAACCAGGACCGTTCCATTGTCCGGCGGCACTTCGGCCGCGAAGTCTTCAAGGTCGTCTCCGTTTCGCAAAAGCCGGAGTTTTCCGCCGTCGCTTTGCCACGTATCGTTGAGGTACAACAGAACGGTGATGATCTTATCCTTGGAATCGGTATGAATTTTCCCGTCCGTGCCCCGGCAATAGCCGCGCAGGGAATACATTTTCGGCCGGCCCGCGAGGCTGACATCGAATTTTTCCTCGATGGCCTGCTCGAACTGGGGACCGTCCAACTCGTCGAGCACCTCGGTGAGAGGGGGGCGGAGCGTCACCGTGTCCGGCGGGAAGGAGCCGCCCTTGACGATATCCGGATAGGTCCCGACGATTTCGCTGACGCAATCAGGCGATAAGAATCCCGGCACGATCACATATTCAAAGGGGTCGGTTTGCAAGCCCGCCGCGCGAAGCTTATCAATGTTGAGGCGTGTCATCGTCTCTTCCCATGACCTATCCTGTTCCAAGCTCATCCGCCGGGGCGGCGGAACGGCGAGCGCCGGTGGAGATGGCATTCGACCGCGGCGGCGATCTCGCCCGCCGAATCTAGCGGGCCATAGTGCCAGTATTCAAGTGTGGAAAACCGGCCGGGCAGGCGGCGCGTCGCGCCATATCGCCGCAGAGCTTCATGGAAGCGGGAAAACTTGGCGGATCCGCCGTCCGGTTCGAACACATAAACCGGACGCCCCGTGGCACAGGCCTCGCTCGTCATATTGACGGAATCGGCGGTCACGACAAGCATATCCGCCTGGGCAAGAAACTGCGGATAGGGATTGTCGCCCTGTCGATCCCAAATGTCGCGCGGCCGTGACAGCGTCGCCTGTTCGAGCGCATTTACGAGTTTCGGGGGTGTGCGCCGCGACGGCGTGATCATGAAGCTTGCCTGCAATTCCGCCAGGGACCGGATTGCCGCGGCGAAGCGGGCGACGGCGTCATCGGAAAACCTGTAGACGGCGCTGGGACCTCCGGCGATGACAGCGACCCGCGGCCTCGGCAGGGCGGCGAGCCGAGGCGGAGGCGAATTGCGCAGTTGTTCCAGACGGGCGGGCGCGAACGCATGCGGCGATGTCAGCGTCGTCACGACGTTTTCTCCCCGCAACGAATCATGCGCCGGCACCCAGATGAGGTCGGCGGTATTCGCTCCGGTTTTAGGGTCCTGCAGAACGAGGGTGAATGTTTGCGCGCCGGCGCGTTTCCGGATTGCCCTTAGATAGGGAATGCTCAACCGGCCGGTGGCGATGGCGAAATCGGGCCAGGGCGGCGCGAAGAGGCTATCGGGCTCGCCGATCCGCTCACCGGGAGATGCCGCAATCCAGGGCGAAAGGATGCGCCGGAGGCCGGATGGCCGAACCCGCTTGAAGCCATAGTCGAGCGCCAGCGCTTCCGCGACGCCGACACATTGCGCATCCATCCCGGCCTTGCCGTCGGTGATGATCCAGCCTGTCCGCCCGCCCTGTTCCATATCCGTCATGGCGCCGGGGTCGGACACATTTGCTTGCGGTTTCTGCCGGACATGATGGACCATGGTCGGAATTTGCGCAGCGGTGGCGCGAAAGTCTATTGATTTCGGGCCGGCTCAACGGGCCGGCTGCGCCGATGCGATACTATTGCGTGTTCCGGCCGGTCGGCCAACGAGCAATTTATTTCTGCAAGCCGGTCCCTGCTTTCTATATTGATCGTTAAAATGTAAGATAATTGCTTCAAAACCGCTTGCGAAGGCATTTGTCAGGTTCGTTAACGCCATGATTGAGGCGTGGCGGGCGCGGAATTCATCATTTTCAAGATGCGGAATGAACCGAGGAATGGGTGAGTTGAGAGCGGAACTCGATAGCACCGACTGGAAGATCCTACGCGAACTGCAGTCCGACGGGCGTATCACCAATGTGGAGCTGTCGCGCCGGGTCGGCATCTCGGCGCCGCCATGCCTGCGCCGCGTCCGCGCCCTCGAGCGGTCCGGCGTCATCCAGGGCTACCGCGCGCTGCTTGACAAGAAGCGGATCGGCTATGAGCTGACCGCCTTCGCGATGGTTGGTCTCGTCAGCCAGGCGGAAGCGGACCTTCTGGCCTTTGAGGACCGTGTCCGGTCCTGGCCGATCGTCCGTGAATGCTACATGCTGTCCGGCGAGATCGATTTTATCCTGAAATGCGTGGCCAAGGATCTGACCAGCTTCCAGGAATTCATTATTCATGAGCTGACGTCGGCGCCGAACGTCGACAGCGTCAAGACATCGCTCTCGATCCGCAGATCGAAATTCGAACCCGGCGTGCCGATTGAATAGGCGAGGGTCTGCACTGCCATCAGCACAGGACTATGTCGTTTCGGGAACGGGCTTATTTGCCGAGGGTGTCGGCATTTCCTTGATATGAATATCCCGTTGCGGGAACGGGATCTCTATACTGGCCTCCCGGAAGGCCTTCGTTATCGCGACCCGAAGCTCTGTCCTGACTTCAATCGCATCCATGACATTCGGAATATAGACGCGGAGCGAGAATTCAAGCGCGCTATCGCCGAAATTCTCAAATACGACCTTCGGCTCCGGCCTGGTCAGGCATTTGGGATGGTTTTTCCCGACCTCCAATAGAATGTCATACACTTTTTGCGGATCGGAGCTGTAGGAAACGCCAACCTCTATCAGCACGCGGCCGACCGTATTGCCAAGGGTCCAGTTGGTGACGCGTCCGGTTATCAATTCAGAATTCGGAATGATGACACTCGAACGGTCGAACGTGCGAATCTCGGTCGCGCGGACGCTTATCCGCTGAACAAATCCTTCTTCGCTTCCGACGATAATCCAATCGCCGACCTTTATGGGGCGCTCGGCGAGCAATATGAGACCGGAGACGAAATTGTTGACAACGCTTTGTAGTCCAAATCCGATGCCGACCGATAAGGCGCCGGCGACGATGGCGATGCTGGTAAAATCGATGCCCAGAAAGGACGCGGCGACGATCGTCGACAGAAGGACACCGGCATATCCGAGAACGGCGCGAATTGAATCGCGGAGACCTGTATCGGTCTGCTGCGCGATTTCCGATCGGTGCATGAACCAGCGCTGGACGATGCGCGTCATCAGCAGTCCGAGGACGAATATGAACAGAGCAATAAGAATCGACTGCAGCGAAATCGTGATTCCGCCGATCTGGAAGCCGAAGAAAGCCGACGAAATCCAGCTTCGGATATCCGCCCAATCGAACCCCCATTGCAACAATATGAGCGGGATACCGACGACGAGGACTGTCAAATCAAGAAAAAGACTGGCGATGACACGGACGCTTCTTCTCGAAAATACGCGCCCCGCGGCGCTCGCGGGCTCCCTACCTTCGGCTTCGGCCTCGGGCTCGAATTTCGCGATATAGTCGGCCGTCTGGTGAATGAGATAAATGAAGAACAGGATACTTCCGGTTTCGACGATCTGGACGGCGATGAACCGGCCAAGCGCCACATACCCTAGGACGTCCGCGATCCCTATCGACGTTACCAGCACAACGATTATCGCAAAAATCCAACCGGGCCAGCCCCGGAAGTGCTGGTTTCGGAGCGAACCGTCCTCGCGTCTGAACTCCATCGAAATGATGAGCAGCAGGCAAGCCGCAAACAGGATCGATACGGTGAGATGTCTAAGCGTGATCAAAGCGGACGGAGAGACCAGCGCCCGATCCGCCGATTCGAGGAGCTGGTCGGCGAACCAAAAGACGGCCAGCGCCGATAGCAGCGTCGCGAGCCGCCTCGCGCTCGCCTGGCTGAGCGAATAGAGGCGCCATGCACTATCCCGAGGCAGCAGTGAATATTGGATCGCCGACAGCATTAGACCGGCTGACGTGATGGAGACTGCAAACTTCAGCAAGAATTTTTCGCCGGGGGCTGCGACGACGCCGAGCGCCACCGAGCCGACATATAAGAGCGTCGCGGCGGTGATTACCGGTATCGTCGCGAGAAGCGATTTCCGCAATGCGCGGGCGCCGCGCTCCGCCAAACTCGGTGTCGCCGATGCCGGGAAATCCTGAATATTCGGCCAGCGAATCAGGCGGCTGACCAGAATCTGCATGATCGCCGCCGCGGCCAGGGCGAGGCCGATTATCACGCCAAACCGCCACGCTCCCCTCTGCGAAACGCCTTCAATCCATTGCCGACCGGTCTTCAGCGCGACGTCATTCTGGATGGACACGCTTTGAAATGCCTGCTGCCAGAACGCGGGGGAGTAATAATCCGGGGCCGGTTTCAACAGCCGGCGGGTAAATCTGCGGCGGCGCTTTTTGTTTATTGCATCGATAAGCTGGCCGGTTTTGACGAAGATCAGTTCGGCACGTTTGATGAGGCCGTCATAGGCGGTGACTTCGTGGCCCACTTGCTGGCGCTCGGCGGTGACGGTTGCTGCTTCCTGAGGTTCGCCATCTTTCGGGGGCTGGCCGAGCTTGGAAAGTTTCGCCTTGGAGTCATCGAGCTTCGGTCGCAGCTCGGATACGAAGGTCCGCGTTTCGCCGCGCGTCTGTTCAAGAATTTCGAGAAGCTGTCTCAGCTTGTCGTCGGCGACGATCCTTTCACTTACGGTTTTCTCGAAACCGTCGATCTGCTCGGTCCAGCTTTGCAGCTTTGTCAGATGCTGCTTGATGATTTTTCCGGCGGCCCCGGAAGCAATGATCTCGGCGGCCCAGTCCGAAGGTTCGGCTTTTGTGGCGACCTGGCCATAGGCCGCGTTGCGCACATCCGCCGCTTGGAAAAGGCCGAAGCAGATGACGCAAACAAGGAAGACCCGCAGAAAATTCGCCATGTTGGAAACTGTCCGCAACAATCCGTGTGACTGGAGACAGGCGATACACGCTTTAATGCGCACCCCGGCCAACCCCTTCGCTACACTATTAGTCCATCGACGTCGACCGCGCCATCCCAAGAATTATATCCGGAAGAAGGGAAGAGGGGTACCGCCTCAATGTGCTCGAGATGAGGCGGCGGCGGTCGACCAAGGGGGAAAGCTGAACGGCGAGGGTCCAGGCCCTGAAAATACCGCGGATGGCGATAGCCGCGCCGCATGGCTCTGCTCCGCAAGTCGGAAATCATATGACCGGAAATCGATTTGCCATTCCCCGATCCGGCGATCTCGGCTATCATTTGGTCCGGTTTTAGGAAATGTGTTTGCAACAGCCGTCCGCATCGCTGAAGTGCGGATCGGCGGACGGTTTTAGATAATTTTGCGATTCCTTTAGCGCGGTGGAAATTGCGTTGCCGAGGTGAAGGCTCCTTCAAGAAATATTTGGCTGAATTGCGGCGGATGCGCACCCTAAAAGCGCCTCTTCCATTTGCTAACAGCGTCGAACAGGACACATCGCTTTGGTGAACAGGATCGCAAGCGCGATAGGTGCGGCCGGCTGGGAAGTCTCGGATCGGTCCCGTTTTGCTGGTGTCGGAGGCGAGCTGATTTCAATTGATTGAACATGTCTTCAAGAGGTGAAGCGCGTTGTGGAGGTAAATGAAATGGTTGCATTCAAAGTGAATGGGGCGGAGGTTTCGGTAATGGCCGAACCCGGCACGCCGCTTCTCTGGGCGATAAGGGACCATCTGAAACTCACAGGGACGAAGTATGGCTGTGGCGGCGGCTTTTGCGGCGCATGCACCGTGCACGTCAACGGCAAGGCGGTCAGGTCATGCCAGTTTCCGTTGTCCGATGCCGCCGGCGCCACGGTTACGACGATCGAAGGCCTGGCGCCGGACTCCGGACATCCATTGCAGAAGGCGTGGGTGGCTGAGCAGGTGCCGCAATGCGGCTATTGCCAGTCAGGCCAGATCATGAAAGCCGCGGAGCTCCTGGAGAAAAATCCGAAGCCGTCCCGCGACGATATCGTCGCCCATATGAACGGCAATATCTGCCGTTGTGGCACCTATAACCGGATCATCGCCGCGATTCAGCGCGCCGCGAAGGAGGGCTAAGCCATGACCATGATCAAGGAAAACGGATTGCAGATCACGCGCCGCGGCTTTCTCGAAGGCGCGGCAGGGCTCACCTTTGCAATAACAATCGGCGCCGAGGGTCTGTCGCTGATACCGGAAGCACAGGCGAAAGCGGCCGAATATGACATCGGCGCATGGGTGCGGATTTCGCCGGACAATATCATCACCATACTCACTCCGAGCGCCGAAATGGGCCAGGGCTCGATGACCGGCGTCCCGGTGCCGCTTGCCGAAGAGCTGGACGCGGACTGGGAGAAAGTCGTGCTCGAAATGGCTCCGGCGGAGCCCGAGATCTACGGCTATCTTCGCCAGCGCGGCAACAGCGTTTCCCATAGCATGGCCATCGTCGGCAGCCGCGCCGTGATGAGCTACTATGATGACATGCGCAAGGCCGGCGCCCAGGTGCGCAAGGTGCTACTCATTGCCGCGGCGAAAAAATGGGGCGTGCCCGCTGCAGAGCTTACAACCGAGCCAAGCGTTGTCGTTCATCCGGCCTCCGGCCGCCGGATGAGCTATGGCGAGGTGGCCGCCTTTACCGGGGTTCCGGAGAAAATGCCCGAGGTAACAAAGGCCGACTATAAGAAAAAGAGCGACTTCCGGCTGATCGGTAAGCCGCTGCCGCGCCGCGATATTCCGGCCAAGGTCAATGGAACGGCAAAATATTCCATCGATATCCATCTCCCCGGCATGGTTTACGCCAGCACCGTTCACGCGCCAGTGCAGCTTGCAAATCCTGAAAGCTGGAACGACGCCGAAGTCCGGGCCCTGAAAGGCGTCGTTGATATCGTCAAGATCGACCATGGCGTCGCGGTGGTCGCCGACACGTTTGAACATGTGATCGCCGCCCGCGAAGCACTCAAGGTCGATTGGCAAAAAGGCGCCGCCGCCGAAGGCTATGGGTCCGAAGAGGCCTTGCGATCGGCCTATGCGGCGATTGCCGAAGACAAGAATGCCAAATCGGATGTCGTTGATCGCAAGGGCGACGCCGATGCCGCCTTCGCCAGCGCCGCCAAGGTCTACAAGTCGAGCTATCGAAGCGACTATGGCTATCACGCCCAGATGGAGCCCTTGAACGCCGTGGCGCGTTTCAACGAAGCGGGCAACAAGGTGGAGATCTGGGAGGGAACGCAGGCGCCCGACAGTTCCCGCACTTTGATAGCCAGGGCGTTGGATTTCGAGCCGGACCAGGTCATCCATCACCAGCAATATCTGGGCGGCGGCTTCGGCCGGCGGTCAAACAACGACTATACCATCGAGGCGGCGCTGATCGCCCGCGCCGTCAAGCGGCCGGTGAAGATGATCTGGACCCGCGAGGAAGATCTCGGTTTCGGCATGTTCCGTCCGCAATCCTATCAGTGCCTCGAAGCGGCGCTGGATCGGGACGGCAAGGTCGCCGGTTGGCGCCACTGCATCGTCGGTGACGGCAAGAACCTGCTTTATGGCGGCATCAAGCTCGACAAATATTACGGCATCGCCAATCAGCTGATCGAGCTTCGCGGCGTCTCGCACGGCATTCGCCTGAAGCACTGGCGGGCGGTCGCCCATCCCTTCAATCTGTTCGCCATCGAGGGGCTCGTCGATGAAATGGCGGCCAAGGAAGGGCAGGACCCCCTTGACTTCCGCCGCCAGCGCCTGGCGATGACGGCCAAGGCGAAGCGCGTTTTCGACGCCGTCGAGAAAATGTGCGACTGGAAAGCGAAACGTCCCGAAGGCCGGGCGCTGGGGCTTTCCGTCACCGAGCGTTCGGGTTCGCTTGGCGCCGGAGTCGTCGAAATCTCACTCAACCGGAAGAACGGCAAGATTCGCGTTCACAAGGTCTGGGTGGCGATCGACGGCGGCACCATCGTCCAGCCCGAAATGGCGCGGCGCAATGTCGAAAGCGGCATCATTTACGGGCTGTCGAGCGTGCTCAAGGAACGGGCGACGATCAAGAACGGCGCCGTGCAGCAGTCGAACTTCCA
>CAYWBS010000107.1:0-8279 GCA_964456215.1 uncultured Hyphomicrobiaceae bacterium | reverse complement strand
CGGGTTCGGGATGGCCTTCACGGCCAGTGCCGCATTAGCCGCGGGCGATCCTGCGAAGGGGGAAAAAGACTTCAAGAGATGCGCGATCTGTCACAAGCTGGAAGAAGGGGGAAAAGGCATTGGACCGAGCCTCGCCGGCATCGTCGGGCGGCAAGCGGGCACGGTGTCGGACTATAAATATTCTCCGGATTATGTCGAAGCCGGACAGAAGGGCCTCAAATGGGAACCAGAGCAGCTGATCGCCTATCTTGAAGACCCAAGAGAGTTCCTCAAAAGCTATCTCAAGAAAGATAGTGCGAAGTCCAAGATGCTGCAAAAATTCAAAGACATGCAATTTCGCGAAGACGTGGTCGTCTACCTACAATCTCTGCAAAAGAAATAGTATTTGCCGTGACGGCAAGACGCGGGAACTTCCACACAGTTTGAAGCGTCATTGGTCTGGCGCAAGAGAGCCACGCGTAAACTATCACCCTCCCCCGGCCTTGCGGCCGGGAATAATTTCTTGCCTGATGAGGGGAATACCGAAAGGCCTGCTAATGCCGTTTCGGAATATAGAGATCGGTGATCGTGCCTTCGAAAGCCTCCGCTGACATGGCGATTGTCTCGGAAAGTGTCGGGTGTGGATGGATGGTCATTCCGATATCCGCTGCATCGCATCCCATCTCTATCGCCAGCGCCACTTCGGCAACGAGATCACCGGCATTGGGGCCGACGATTCCGCATCCCAGAAGTCTGTGATTGGTCTCGTCGAAGATGAGCTTGGTGAGACCGTCGTCGCGTCCAAGGCTGAGCGATCGACCACTCGCCGCCCACGGAAAGACGCCCTTGCCAAATTTGATATTCCGAGCTTTCGCCTCGTTTTCCGTAAGGCCGGCCCAGGCGACCTCCGGGTCCGTATAGGCGACGGAAGGGATAACTTTGGCATCGAAAGCTCTTTTCATCCCGGAGGCGACTTCCGCTGCGACCCTTCCTTCATGGATGGCCTTATGCGCCAGCATCGGCTGGCCAACGATATCCCCGATGGCGAATATATGCGGCGCGTTCGTGCGAAGCTGCTTGTCAACGGCAATGAAGCCATGAATGTCGACATGGACTCCGGCGTTCTCCGCAGCAATCAGATTGCCGTTCGGACGCCGGCCGACGGCGACGAGAACTTTGTCGAATTGATCTTGCCGAGCCCCATCCGGCGTCTCGAAAGTGACCTTCAGACCGCCTCTTGCGGCTTCCACCCCGGTGACTTGGCTGTTGAGGAATATGCTCTCATAGCGCTTCTCGATCCGGCGGTGCAACGGCCGCACAATATCCTTGTCCGCACCCGGTATCAGTTGCTCCAGCAATTCGACGACGGTCACTTTCGAGCCAAGCGCATCGAAAACACAGGCCATCTCCAAGCCGATGATGCCGCCGCCGATAATGAGCAGGCGTTCGGGAATATCGGTGATTTCCAAGGCGCCGGTGGAATCAATGACCCGGGCGTCGTCATGAGGAACGAACGGCAGCTCCACCGGCTCCGATCCGGCCGCTATGATTGCCTGGTCGAATGAAATTGTCGTTTCACCATTTTCACCAGCAACAGCGAGCAAATGCGCTCCGGCAAACTTTCCGATTCCCTGAACTGCCTTGACTTTACGCTGTTTGGCGAGACCGGAAAGCCCGCCGGTCAGGCGGCCGACAACGCCGTTTTTCCAGCCCCGCAATTTGTCGAGATCGATGCTCGGCGCGGCGAATGAAAGCCCATGCGCCGACATTTCCTCCACTTCGGACATCACCCTTGCGGCATGGAGCAGCGCTTTTGAGGGTATGCAGCCGACATTGAGACAAACGCCGCCAAGCACCGGCCAGCGTTCCACCAAAACCGTGTCGAGCCCGAGATCCGCCGCCCGGAACGCTGCCGTATAGCCGCCGGGCCCGGACCCCAGAACAACGAGCTGGGCGTGGAGATCGGCCTCAAGCACTGAACCAGACATTGCGGCCGCACCGGGCGGCGGCTCGGGGGAACCCGTGCGTGCTGCGGCTTCGGGCGCCACTGCCTCCGATCCTTCCTCCACCGGCTCGAGGACCAAGATGACCGTCCCCTCCGAAACCGTATCGCCAATGGCGACCTTTACATCGCTAACAGTTCCACCAACCGGCGCCGGCACGTCCATCGACGCCTTGTCGCTCTCCAGCGTAATCAGCGGATCCTCGGCAGCGATGGCGTCCCCGGGCGACACGTGGATCTCGACGACCGGGACATCGGCGAAATCTCCGATATCGGGAACCTTAATATCGATTGTTTGTGCCATCCGGCGCCTCCGCGGCCCTACAGCAGGATCCGACGCGCGTCGGCGAGCAGCCCGCAAAGGGTCGTCGTGAAACGCGCAGCGGCGGCGCCATCGATCACACGGTGATCATAGGAAAGAGAAAGCGGCAGCATCAATCGGGGCTCGAAGGCGCTGCCGGTCCATTGCGGTTTCATTTTTGCTTTGGTCACGCCGAGGATGGCGACTTCCGGCGCATTGATGATCGGTGTGAAACCCGTTCCCCCGAGCCCGCCGAGACTTGAAATCGAAAAACACCCGCCCTGCATTTCCTTTGGACCGAGCTTGCCGTCCCTGGCCCTCGATGACACTTCTCCAAGTTCTTTCGACAGCGCCACGATGCCCTTCTGATTGACATTGCGGATTACCGGCACGACGAGGCCACCCGGCGTGTCGACGGCAATGCCGATGTGAAAATATTTCTTGCGGATAAGCTTGGTGCTGTCGCTCGACAGTGACGCGTTGAAATCGGGATATTCGGCAAGCGCGACGGTGACCGCTTTCATGATGAAGGCCAGCAGCGTGACGCGATAGCCTTCCGCCTTGGCTTTCGTGTCCAGTTCCTTGCGGAATGGATCGAGCTCCGTGATATCCGCCTCGTCATCATGAGTCACATGCGGAATATTGAGCCAGGCGCGATGCAGAAACGGACCCGAGATGCGCTTTATGCGCGGCAGGTCGATTTCTTCGACTTCACCGAATTGTGAGAAATCCACCTCCGGGATTGGAGGTATGCCGGCGCCTTTGGGTGCTTCGGACGCCTTCGTCAGAACGCCCTTGACATAGCTGATGATGTCCTCGCGGAGAATTCGGCCCTTCGGTCCTGTGCCGCGTATTTTGGCGAGGTCAGCGCCAAGCTCTCTTGCAAACGCCCGCACCGATGGGCTCGCATGGGCATCTGAAAAACCGATCTCGTCGACAGGCGCAAGCACGCCCCGCCCGTTTGCCCGCGGCGCTTCAGCCGCCGGACCGGCCGCGGCGGGCCCCGGCCGCGGCGCGTCGGTTTCTTGCTCCGGCTTGGGTTGGGGCGGCTCGGCGTCCGGTTCCTGGACACCTTGCGGTGATGGCGGCTCGACCGGCGCCTGCGCCTCGGCTGCCTCGAGCGTGAGGATGAGCGAGCCTTCGGAAACCTTGTCGCCGACGCCAACTTTCAAGTCCGTGATTTTACCGGTATGACTTGACGGCACCTCCATCGATGCCTTGTCACTTTCAAGCGTGATCAGCGAATCGTGCTCATGCACGAGATCGCCCGGCGCAACATGAACCTCGATGATTTCGACGTCCGCAAAGTCACCGATATCGGGAACTCGGACCTCCGTTACCTGGCTCATCCTGCCCTGTTCTCCATCGCTCACCTCCAGCTTTGAGCGACCATCCGATTCATGCCAGCCGCGGCGGGAACGTCTTGCTGTCGATTTCATATTTCTCGATCGCCTTCGAAACGTCGGCAGATTTCATCGCGCCTTCTGCGGCGAGTGCGCTCAGTGCAGTCACGGCGATATGAAAACGGTCCACCTCGAAATGGCGGCGCAAGGCCTTGCGGGTATCGGAACGCCCGAAGCCGTCGGTGCCTAGAACAAAGTATGGACCGGGCACGAAAGCCCTGATTTGACCGGCATAGTTTTTCATGTAATCCGTCACTGCGATCACCGGCCCCTGCCGCTTATCGAGGCAGGTTTCTACATAGCTCTTCTTGGCCTTTTTCGTGGGATTGAGCCGGTTCCAGCGCACTTTGTCCTGTCCCTCACGGGCTAGTTCATTGAAACTGGGTGCGCTCCAAATATCGGCCAAAACGCCGAAATCCTCTTTCAATATTTCGGCGGCGCCTATCGCTTCGCGCAATATGGTTCCGCTGCCCATGAGCTGGACGCGCGGTTTCTTTTCGCTGCCTTTGGCCTCCTTGAGCAGATACAGACCCTTGAGAATACCCTCCTCGGCGCCCTCCGGCATTTCCGGATGCCGGTAATTCTCATTCATCACCGTTATGTAGTAGAACACGGTCTCGCGATCATAAAACATGCGTCTAAGGCCGTCCTGAATGATGACCGCCAGCTCATAGGCAAATGTCGGGTCGTAGCTCACGCAGTTCGGAATAGTGCTGGCGAGAATATGGCTGTGACCGTCCTGATGCTGGAGTCCTTCGCCGGCGAGGGTCGTCCGTCCTGCCGTCCCGCCCATCAGAAAGCCGCGCGAGCGCATGTCTCCGGCAGCCCAGGCGAGATCCCCGATTCGCTGGAAACCGAACATCGAATAGAAAACGAAGAATGGGATCATGGGGACGCCATGCGTGGCATATGCGGTGGCCGCCGCGATCCAATCCGCCATGGCGCCCGCTTCGTTAATCCCCTCTTGAAGGACCTGCCCCTTTTTGTCTTCTTTGTAGAACATGAGCTGATCGGCATCCTCGGGCCGGTAAAGCTGTCCGGCCGGGTTGTAGATGCCGAGCTGGCGGAACATGCCTTCCATGCCGAAGGTGCGGCTTTCGTCCGGAACAATCGGCACCACGAACTTGCCGATCGTCTTGTCCCTGCAAAGGGTATTGAGAATTCGCACAAAAGCCATCGTCGTCGAGATTTCGCGGTCTCCGGAACCTTTGATTTGCGCGTTAAATGCCTTCAGATCAGGAATATCAAGCGGCGCCACCTCGGCTCTGCGCGCCGGCAACGGGCCGCCAAGCGCGGCGCGGCGCGACTTCAGGTAGGCCGCCTCGGGACTGCCTTCCTCGAAACGGACAAACGGCGCTTCCGTGATCTCCTCGTCGGAGAGAGGAATGTCGAACCGGTCGCGAAACGCTTTCAGCGCTTCTTCGCCCATTTTTTTCTGCTGATGCGTGATATTCTGCCCTTCGCCAGCTACGCCCATGCCGTAGCCTTTGACTGTCTTGGCAAGGATCACGGTCGGTTGCCCAGTGTGCTTTACCGCCGCGGCGTAAGCGGCGTAGACCTTGTGTGGATCGTGTCCGCCGCGACTGAGACGCCAGATATCCTCATCCGACATCGAGGCGACAAGGTCCTTCGTCTCGGGATATTTTCCGAAAAAATATTCGCGCGTGTAGGCGCCACCCTTGGCTTTATAAGCCTGATATTCGCCGTCGACGGTCTCCTCCATGACCTTGCGCAACAGTCCCGTATGATCACGGGCAAGAAGTGGATCCCAATTCGCGCCCCAAATTACTTTTATGACGTTCCATCCCGCGCCCCGGAACGTTCCTTCCAGTTCCTGAATGATCTTGCCGTTGCCGCGCACCGGGCCGTCCAGGCGCTGGAGATTGCAATTGACGACGAAGATCAGGTTATCAAGTTTCTCCCGTGAGGCGAGACCGATGGCACCCAGGGATTCCGGTTCATCCATCTCGCCATCGCCCAAAAATGCCCAGACCTTGCGGTCCTTCATATCGATCAGGCCGCGATTGTGCAGATACTTCATGAACCGGGCCTGATAAATGGCCATCAACGGCCCGAGGCCCATGGAAACCGTCGGAAATTGCCAGAAATCGGGCATCAGCCAGGGATGCGGATAGGAGGAAAGCCCCTTGCCGCCAACTTCCTGGCGGAAATTCAAAAGTTGTTCCTCCGTCAGGCGCCCTTCCATGAAGGCGCGCGCATAAATCCCGGGAACGGCGTGGCCTTGATAGTAAATGAGGTCGCCGCCATGATCTTCGCCACAGGCCCGCCAGAAATGATTTAGTCCCGTGTCGTAAAGCGTCGCCGAGGACGCGAAGCTTGCAATATGGCCCCCAAGCTCCGAACTTTCCCGGTTCGCCTTGACCACCATGGCCATGGCGTTCCAGCGGTTGATCGCCCGAATTCGCCATTCCAGGGCAGGGTCTCCGGGAATGCGCTCCTCCTTTTCCGGGGGAATCGTATTCACGTAGGCGGTCGTCGCCCGGTACGGCAAATAGGCGCCACGTTCGCGGGCCCGCGCGATCAACTTTTCAAGCAGGAAATGCGCCCGCTCCACCCCCTCTCTTTCAATCACGGAGTCGATGGAGTCGAGCCACTCCCTTGTCTCCAGCGGATCATTATCGTGGGGTGTTTGGATTGTCATGACGTCTCTCCAAAAGACGGCTGGGCGTTTGCGAATGACATTTGCTATATCCGCGCTCATTCTGACTTGAATGGCTGTCTGACAACAGTCCATTCATTGATCGTCCGCCGGGGGCGCCGGATTTTTTCAACGCGCACGCACGGCAACGTCCCGGTCATCGAGTGTTTCCGACTGTCTTTGATATTGATAAACCGAGGCGAGCGCCGCGGATGCCAGCCGGGCCGCGGGTGGATCCGCCCGGCTGGTCAGCAGGATTGGCACCTTGGCGCCCAAGACGAGGCCTGCGGCGCACGCCCCCATGAAATGAACCATCATTTTGAAGAGCGCGTTGCCTGTAACAATATCGGGGACGACGAGGATATCGGCCTGGCCGGCGACGGCATGGCTGATGCCCTTGATTTTTGCGGAAGCCGGAGAAACCGCGAGATCGAACGCAAGTGGACCAAAGACCTGCGCATTAAGGACATTCTCCTTAGCCCAATCCGTCAGCGCCGCCGCCTCCATGCTTGACGGGATTCCCTCCGTCGGAATTTCGGTCGCGGAGAGCAGCGCAACCTTCGGCTCGGCGATATCAATTGCATGTGCCATATCCACTGCATTGCGGATGATGGCCTGCCTGGTTTCGATGTCAGGCGTCACGTTCAACGCTGCATCAGTGATAAACAGCTCGCCACTCCTGTCCACGACAGACATATGGAAGAGATGGGTCAAGCGACGTCCTGTTCTGAGGCCCGCTTCCTTATCGAGAAGTGCGCGCATGAATACATTGGTATGAACGTGGCCTTTCATGATCGCCGCCACCTCGCCCCGGCCCGCCGAAAAAGCCGCCTTTGATGCCGCCTCCCCCTCCTCCCCGGCCGACACGACCGAAAAAGCCGATATATCCCATGCGAGATTATCCGCGCATCGCGCGATATCATCAGGCAGCCCGAAAAACACCGGCTCGATCAGGCCGGCCTCCGTCGCCTCTCGAGCGCTTTCCATGACGATCGGCGTCCCGGCATTTGCAATCGCGGTTCGAATCGCGGGCGCGCGGCGCGCAGCGGTAAGAAGTCTTTGCGGACAAACGACTTCGGATCTGGCGAGCATGACTTAGCTCCACTTTTCAATGGCCGGAACCAGCCGGTTGCGCGCCCATGCGTTCTGTCCGGGCACCGACCCCGGCATCGGCCGGTAAAGTAATTCACCTACAGTGAAGCAGAGCCGGTTTCCGTGCAAGCCGGCGGATAAGTGCTCCGACTTGGCCTGCAGGTCCCTATCGTGACGTCCTGTCGTTTGGTAATTGTTTGAGATGGACGTAACCTTATTTGCGCAATGCGGCTGACCAGCCGGTATCATATAGTACAAATAGTACAAATTTCCGCGGCGATGAAAATAACGGATGCGGAACACTCCGCAAGGATGGCGGCGCGCTCTCCATCTTTATCCTGCGAAGTCCATGAACAAGGGTACGACTGAAAAATATTGCATCATCGGCGCCGGCGCAGCAGGTCTCGCCGTCGCCAAGAATTTCAAGGCGCGCGGAATTCCCTTCGACTGCCTGGAGCGTGAACACGACCTTGGCGGCCTTTGGAACATTGGAACGAATACCGGACTCGTTTACGAAACGACGCACTTTGTTTCATCCCGCGAGTTTCAAGGTTTCGAAGATTTTCCGATGCCTGAGGACTGGCCCGTCTATCCGAGCCACGAATATGGGCTCGCTTATCTGCGTTCCTATGCCGAACATTTCGGCATTGACCGTCAGATTACGTTCAACCGGACTGTCGAAAAAATGGAACCCGATAGCCAAGGCTGGCGCGTTTGGATGAAGCAAGAGGCAGGCCCACTCCAATATCGCGGCGTGGTTGTAGCGAATGGCCATCATGACGTCCCGAGGTATCCCGAATTTCCGGGAGAATATACCGGAACGATTCTTTATTCCCGCCAGTA
>CAYWBS010000106.1:0-8344 GCA_964456215.1 uncultured Hyphomicrobiaceae bacterium | reverse complement strand
AGGGATTGGCGGCGGCAGTCTTGCTGTCGGCTTGGCCGCCAATAATGATATTACCTGAAAGCAGCCATCCGCCGATCACAATCGTTATCGCAAGTGCCCACCAATATGATGCGCGAAGGCCTAGAAATGTACCGCGCTGTCGCTTGGCGCTCGGTTGGTCTTGGTCGGAAATATCGGACATGTCCCAATCTCTATTCGTTCACAGTCAATGTGCCGCTTGGACGGTTTTGCGTTCGTGGCGCGCCTCAAGTTTTTCTCTGTTCTCTTTGATGAATTCGATGGCCGCGCGGTTCAGCGCCTTGCCGTAGCCGATCGCGAATTGGCTGGCCGGGTGATCGCAGCGTTCGCTAAGCTCGTGGAGCATTTGAAACTTCTCTTCGAGAACTTCCACCCGGCGGTCCAGCATTTCCGACAGATAGTTAGGTTCGAGGAATTCGGAATACAAACAAACGAACAGGAATTCCGATTTGAAAATATCTGCGCCCGGCTCGTCGTAAAGCCCGTCGAGCAGGGCCTTTCGGCCTTTTTCGGTGATGGCATAGACTTTTCGCGCCGGTTTTCCGACCTGCCGTTCCTCGCGAACAGTGACATAGCCGTCATCCATGAGCTTCGTCAGCGCCGGATAGATCGAACCATAACTTGCTTCGATGAAATGGCTGAAGCGGCCCTCTGAAGCGAGTTTGTTGATTTCGTAGCCCGTGGCCTCTTCGAAAAAGAGAATCCCAAGGCAAAGCGTGCGGATATTCACGAAACCACTATCCTTTTGAATTCGCCTGTTTATCTATTGCCGGAGGGCATAAATTCTGCAGAATCCCAAGGATTTCCGCGTTAAGACCCGTTCTCGGCCGATATATATAGGTTTGATATGACAATCTTCAACGGTGCGGAAGCAAAGTATCTCACCGCACTCCGACCAGCTCCCGCGCCACCTTGCGCTGAAAGAGCCGTTCGGCATTGCCGAAGGCGATTTTTTCGGCGATGGCCTTGGGGAAATGGCGGAGCCAATCGCGGTTGGTCTTGATCAGGTCCTCGTAATTGTCCCACTGGCTGTTGACCCAGGTATCGGAGCCAACCATGAAGCGGTCTGCATGTTTAGTGATCACCTGCCGCCAGGCGGGATCAATTCCGCCGCTGCCATCCAGGATATCACGCTCCCGATAGGACGTGTCCGCATAGAGCGTCGCGTAGCGGTCCATCATTGGGCCGACGACCTCAGGCGGCTCACTCATGCCGGCATGGGCCCAGATAATCGTGAGCGAAGGCTCGAGCTCATAAAAGAGCTTTACGGGCTCGGCGCCGGAGTGGATGTGCACGAGAATTTTGTGCTCGACGGCGAGACCGGCCACCTGCTTCAGAAACGGCCGGTCATTGGGGTCTAGTCTGTGGATATGAAATTCGCCGATCCCCCGGTGCGGGTATTTCTTCAGCCGCTCCTCGAGATATTCGATCATACCCGGCGCCTTGGTCCAGTTTCCCGAGCTGAACTCTCCATGATAAGGGCGGAGTTCCGGGACGATGCGTTTTGGCGCGTATTCGAAGAGCCTGATGGTGCCGTCATCCGGAGTTGAGGAGACGAGGGCCATGGCGACTCCGGACTTGTCCATCAGTTCGATTACCGTAGCCACCGGATAGGGCTCCCACGCCTCTTTCTTGTAGTGCATATGCGCATCGAAGATCGGTACGGAGCTGATGGCTTCGCCGATCGGCGGACCTGCATCATCACTGCGCGCCACGTCATCCACGAACACCGACACCGATACAACCAACAAGGCGATCAGGGTTGAAGCCCGGCCCATGCCGATCCTTTGCTTTCCGACAGTCATTTATACCCCCGTCACCTCATTCGGACCCAACCGAGATCCGGTGCACCGCAAGGCGGCGATGATCCAATGCCAACAATCTTAGTATGGCTTTGCCTTAGTTTCTTGTTAAGACGGCTTGAGGTGGCACGCGGGGAATCTGAAGGTCAGACAATTATTGAGCGATGGAGTTTACGTAATGGCAATATTTGGGAGGCGGAAGCAAGGAGAAGGATTTAGCCGGGAGGCGATTGAGCATGCAAGAATGTTGGGAGGTGGGCGAACCGCAACGGTCATATCGCTGTTTGCGCTGGTATTTTCCGGGTTCAGCTTTTACGAAACCGTCTTGCGTCAGCCGGATCTGCGCCTCTTCGTGCCGCCGGTGATCAATTATTCCCATCCATCGCAAGGCACGTTCGAAGTCTTCAATATTCCGATCACGATTGCCAATTATGGCGCCAGGTCGGGCACGATCCTGTCGATGGATCTGACGGTGACAAATTCGAAAACCGGCAAGAGCAAGCGTTTCTACAGCGCCGCGTTCGGACTTTGGCGGGAAGCCTGGAATGGCGCGCCGCCGTCTTTCGCACCGATCGCGGTCCCTGGCAAGTCTTCCTATTCCAAAGACCTGCTTTTCTACACGCGTTTCGACGAAGAGCTTGGGCGAATTACCGATCAGGAGGGCGGCAGTTACCTTTTCGAGCTCCGCCCGTCGATCGCTTCCGGAGAAGATCTCGGGCTTTTGGATTGGTTGCAGGGCACGCGTGTCGCGCCCGTCAGATTTCAAATGGAGATTGGTTCGCTCGATTACCGCAATTTCAACAATGGCGGCACGATGGCCATGCACAATAAGGATCTGAAATCCGCCGCAAGCGGGGGCCGGCAATCACCATAACAGGAGAGCCCGTCCCTCTCGCTTCACGGGACGTAGCACTTCCGCCATTTTCTCCTCGTGCAGGCAGTCAGCGAAAGACGACCGGCGCGGCCAACTACGGTCTTGCCGGTCGAAATCCTGGACAGCTGGCGCTGGTGATCTTCAGCATACGGCCGAAGTTAACCTCACGGATAGGTGTCCTCGTGTTGGACCCGCTCCCATAGCGTCCGTTGATCGACATAAGGCGACCATGTCAGATTGTCGCTCGTACGATCCACGGATGGTAAGGGTTGATAGTTGAATTGGTAGCCCCCGGCGGCCGGCCTTTTGGCTCGAAATCCTCTGACCTGCGGACGGGGTCCTTTATCTTTGAAGATCTTTAGCCGATCGTTTTCGGATTTGAATAATCCGGTGGCATTGACACTATGCGATGAACTCATCGCGGCGGCCAATACGAATGCGGCCAACAAAATACTCGCGCTTCTCATAGAATGTCCTTTCTCGAGAGCGTATGCACTGATGCGCAACTCGGCAGAGAATAGCCAAGACACAGCCCGTTCAAAAGAGACGAAATATACTCTTCACCCGGAATTTATCCCAACTAAACCATCCCTCCGCCAATGCGGCAATCATCAGAGTGCGGCAAAGTGTTAAACAATTGGCAAACAGCTCACGTCTGACGGGCGCGCCAAACACACTTACGCGATTGCATTTATTATGCTAGGCGAAATCTGACCATGGGGGTTGGAACAGGATATGTTTCCGTCACGCTGAACTAAGTCATTCAAAAATAAAAAGAATTTGTAAACATGTCGGAGTGCAACTGTCAATTGAACCACTTTGGGATGGAAGGAGTTGCTATTTTTCGCGACCTCGCGGGCGAGTTGTGTCGGCTGGTTAAGCACCATTCCATCGCCAACAACGCGTCGGTCCCGCCGCGCCCCGCGATGAAGGCGTTTTGTCCGGGCAAATCGCCACGTCCCGGCTTCATGTTAAAATGACGTGGAAATCCCCTGGAATAGCCGCGTTTCGTGACCGGGCCGCCCGGCTTGACCAGGATCGTGCCGGCGCGATGGAAAGGAACAGGCAGGAAGGCATTTTCTGAATGGCTGAGTTCAAAGTTGTTTCCGCGGAAGGGCGTCAAACTCAATCTGAAAGACACACCGATCCTTTCGCCTCCGATCACGATAAATGCTCGCTGAGGATACTGACGTGCGGCAGCGTCGGAAGCGGCAGGAGCACGCTGGTCGGACGGCTGCTCTTCGAATGCCGGTCGAACCATAATGACCAAATGCCCGCCATTGAACAAGAAGGCGAACGGGCAGGATCGGCAGGCGGCGGGCTTGATCGCGTGCCGCCGACCGAACCGGGCCGGAACACAATCGATCCCGAAGGTTATCGTTCTATTGCCACCGCCAAGCGAAATCTCATCGTCGCCGATATGTCCGGCCATGAACAATATATCCGCCACATGGAAGCAGGAGCGTTGGCGTCCGATCTTGCAATTCTAACGATCGACGCCGCTAGGGGTCTCCTCACCGAGACGCGGCATCACGGCTTTATCGTTTCATTGCTCGGCGTGCGCCATGTCGTCTTCGCCGTTAATAAAATGGATCTTGTCGACTATTCCGAGGCACGCTTCACGGCAATCGCCGAGGCGTGTTTGGATTTCGGCCGCGAACTTTCGATAGGGCACGTCGTTTGCATTCCCGTTTCTACCCTTAAAGGGGAAAATATCACGCAGCGAAGCTTGGAAATGCAGTGGTATCGGGGTCCGAATCTTGTCGCTTATCTGGAAACCGTCGATGTCGAGGATCACGTTGCCGGAAAACCGTTCCGGTTTCCGGTGCAGGCGGTTGATGCAGCTCACGATGATCTTCGGGAATATACCGGCATGATCGTCTCCGGGAGCGTCGGGCAGGGAGATGAGATCGCCGTGATGCCTTCGGGGCGGACAGCGAGTGTCCGCCGCATTTTGTCGAAGGATGGAGATCTCGATCATGCGGCTTACGGGCAAGCAGTAACGATAACACTCGGCGAGGAAATCGATGTCGGCCAGGGCGATATGCTGGCGGCGCCGGATGGGCGGCCGAAAATAGCCGATCAATTTGCCGCACACATCGTCTGGCTTTCCGAAAACGCGCTCTTGCCCGGGCGGTCGTATTTGCTGAAATGCGGCGAGCAGCTGACCGCAGCCTCGGTGAGCGCTCTGAAGCATAAAGTCAATGTCGATACGCTCGAGCATATCGCGGGTCGATCACTGGCCGCGCATGAAATAGCGTTTTGCAACATCTCTACCCAGCGGCCGATCATATTCGATCCCTATCAGGTAATCCGGCCGACAGGTGGATTTATCCTGATTGATAAGCTGACCAATGCAACGGTCGGCGTTGGCGTAATCGAGTTCGAGCTTCGCCGAGCCACCAATATCCAATGGCAATCGCTTGACATCGGTAAATTGGCGCGGGCGGCACAAAAGAACCAAGAGCCGTGTTGCCTCTGGTTTACGGGCTTTTCCGGCTCCGGCAAGTCGACGATCGCCAACCTGCTGGAAAAGAGGCTCCACGCCAACGGTTGCCACACATATATCCTTGACGGAGACAATGTCCGTCATGGTCTCAATCGTGATCTTGGATTTACCGATCCCGACCGGGTGGAAAATATCCGGCGGATTGCCGAGACTGCCAAGCTTTTCGTCGATGCCGGGCTCATCGTCATGGTGTCGTTCATTTCGCCATTCAGATCCGAAAGGCGCATGGCGCGCGATCTCTTCGAAGATGGGGAGTTCCTGGAAGTCTGGGTCGATACGCCGCTTGAAATCTGCGAGCAACGCGATCCGAAAGGGCTCTATAAGAAAGCTCGCGCCGGCGAGATCAAGAATTTCACCGGTATCGATTCCACGTACGAATTTCCTGAGAACGCCGAATTGCGCCTGCCGGCCGGCGAATGTTCTCCGGGCGAGCTGGTGGACCGGCTAATGGACTATATCGCCTCTAAGAGACGGCTATAGAAACGGATGAACAAACGCCTTCCGGTACCGTCCGCCGAACGCAGCGATCAATTTGTTCCCGACAGCTGATATTGTTGGCCAAGACGATCCCTGAATAGTCGGGGGCGCGCCTGCGGCGGCGAGAAGTGCGGATTTTTATCCGTGCGGTGCCGGAACGGAGTCCAGTTGCGTCAGCAACGCGTCAATGTGTCCGATCAGCTCGTCGTAGTGCCCAATGACGATGTCCGGACCGAAACTTTCGACGGGCTCGGCCGCGTAGCCGAAATTGACGGCGATCATCGGAATATTTGCGGCTTTGGCAGTGCGAATGTCGGTTTCACTGTCGCCAATCATGACGGCGCGTACCGGCTCGCCGCCGGCACGTTTGATGGCGCCGGTCAGATGGCCGGGGTCCGGCTTGCGCACGCCAAGCGTATCGCCGCCGACGATCGCTTCAAAATATTGCGAAAGCTCCAACTCATCGAGGAGTTTGCGGGAAAGACCCTCCAGCTTGTTGGTGCAAATGCCGAGCCGGGCTCCCCGCTCGCGCAGCGCTGCAATGGCGGCGGTAGCGCCGGGGAACGGACGACTTTCGACAGCAATATTGACGCTGTAGTGATCCAGGAACGTCTCCATATGAGCATCGAGGTCGCGTTCGCTGAGGGTGACGCCGGCGGTCATGAAGCCGCGTTCGAGCATCCGCCGCGCGCCGTGGCCGACGCAGGGTAGTACCTCGTCTCGCGAAAGCGACGGAAGCCCTTCCGAGTTCAAAATATGATTGAGGCTTCTGACGAGATCGGGCGCGGTGTCAACCAAGGTTCCGTCGAGATCGAAGATGATCGTGGCGTTCCGCATGTGGGCGGGATAACGGGCCGGGGCGAAGCCGTCAAGAGCGGCGCGTGCTGAGCGGGCGGCCATGTCAATGATGGCCGGATCTTGAGATCGGCTCGCAAATGACCCATGATCCCGGCACTTCGCGAATCGGCGGCCAACCGTTTTGAAATCCTTATCGCCCGGCATTTGCACGGTCTCACGGGGGCAACAAGATGACATTGGAAGATCAAAAGCAACACGCGGCGGCACGCGCGATCGAATTTGTCGAAAGCGGCATGAAGATCGGTCTGGGGACGGGCTCGACCGCGGCGAAATTTGTCACCTTGCTCGGCGAACGCGTTCGCGGCGGGTTCAACGTCCTTTGTGTGCCGACTTCGGAGGCGACGCGAGCGCAGGCGGAAAAGCTGGCGATCCCGCTGACCGATCTCGATCATGAGCCCTATCTGGATCTGACAGTCGACGGTGCCGATGAATTCGACAAGGATCTACGCCTGATCAAAGGCGGTGGCGGCGCGCTTTTGAGAGAGAAGATTGTTGCCATGGCCTCGGATCGTATGATCGTCATTGCCGATTCTTCAAAGCGGGTCGAAACCCTTGGACGATTTCCGTTGCCGGTCGAAATTATCCCCTTCGGCGCGACGGCGACGCGGCTGATGGTCGAGGAGCTTGCGGCGTCGGCGGGCTGCGAAGGAGATATCGTCTTGCGCCACGCTTCTAGCGGCACGCCCTTCTTGTCGGACAGCGGCAACTACGTACTCGACTGTGCGTTTGGCCAAATTCCGGAGCCTGAATTTCTCCAGGAGATGTTAGCAATGATCCCGGGCGTCGTGGAATCCGGGCTCTTCATCGGCATCGCCGACCTTGTGGTGATAGGTGATGTCGGGGGCACCGCGATTGTGGAAGCGCCGGACGATGAGGATTAGGGCTCTTGCGACTTAGTATTGACGCATGCGCCTCTGAGGAAGCAACGTTTCATGAGCACATATGATTTTGATCTTTTCGTCATTGGCGGCGGCTCCGGTGGCGTGCGTGCGGCGCGCATGAGCGCCCAGTTCGGCGCCAAGGTTGGCATAGCGGAGGAGTATCGCTATGGCGGCACCTGCGTCATTCGCGGCTGCGTTCCCAAGAAGCTCCTCGTTTATGCCAGCCGGTACGGCGACGCCATGGACGACGCCAAGGGCTTTGGCTGGACCGCTGAAGGGCGCAGGTTCGATTGGCCGACCTTGATCGCCAACAAGGACCGGGAAATCGACCGGCTCAACAAGATCTATATGCGGATTTTGGATGATAACGGCGTGACCCGTTATGACGGGCGTGCCGAGATTGAGGACGCCCATAGCGTTTGTTTGCTTGAAGAACAGAATGTGGTGACCGCCAAGACAATCTTGGTGGCGACCGGCGCGACGCCCTTTGTGCCGGATATTCCCGGGGCAGAACTCGCTATTACGTCAAACGAAGCCTTTCATCTTCCGGACCTGCCTTCCTCGATCACAATCGTCGGTGGCGGGTATATCGCCGTCGAATTCGCCGGGATCTTTAACGGACTCGGCTCACGGACGGCGCTTCTCTACCGGGGCCCGCAAATCCTGCGGGGCTTCGATGACGATCTGCGTGACGGCATGGCGGAAGAATTCAGGTGCAGGGGGGTAGATGTCCGTGTCAACTCCATGCCAGCCGCGATTTCGGAGAGCGGTGATGGTCTGACTGTTCTTCTGGAAGACGGAGCATCATTGCAAACGGAATATGTGATGTTCGCGACGGGCCGCGTCCCGAATACGCGGGAACTCGGTTTGGAAAAGGCCGGTGTGGAAGTCGGTAAGAATGGCGCTGTAATAGTCGATTCCTATT
>CAYWBS010000105.1:0-8354 GCA_964456215.1 uncultured Hyphomicrobiaceae bacterium | reverse complement strand
AACGGCTCGGATTGCCCATGCCGAAGTCGATAATATCCGAGCCGTTCGCCCGCGCTTCCGCCTTAAGGCGGTTGACCTCTTCAAAAACATAAGGCGGAAGCCGCTTTATTCTATGGAATTCGCTCACCTGATGGCCAATTCTTCGTAAGGCTCCGGTTTGGACGCGAATGAATTTCAGACCAAATTACCACTGACCCGTTGAACAACACCGGGGCTCGTCTCGCGACAGAATTTATACGCACTAAGTTCATACGCACTAGGTAATGACCTAAGTTCCAGCGACCGGTATGCCCTGACTTCTAGTTCTTTTTCAAGGGCTTCTCAACGATGTTCTGACGCTGCTGCTGCTCGGCCTCCATGTCGTGAATTGTCTTGTCACGCTCGGCGGGAGACATGGCCTGACCATCGATTTTTTTGATGCTTCCTATTTTCGGATAGGGAATCGAGTCATAGATAGCGCAGCCCGCCAGTCCAGTCATGAAAAGACCGGCCAAAGCCAGCTTAACACCCCTGACAATCCTTGGCAGCATCACATTGCTCCCGGGACAAATCTCACCCCTGATCCGGCCAGACGGCGGATCGCAGCCCATAAACCGTTGATAACACCAATCCTTAAGAATATCGTAACGATATAAAGGACCAGCCAATATTCTTTAACAAATATCACGTTCACTACGGCTTGAATGTGGCCGGACGAACGGACAAATGCAACAAACAGGCATGGATAACCCATGAGTGATCAAAAATCGGATACCGAGCAGTCTCCCGGACCCGCTCTCGCGATACAAGATCCCGAACAATTGACAGCCAACCTGCTCAAGGTCGTCAGGGAGGGCAGCCGGGCCCTGACCACCTATCTGGAAAAAAACGGCAATCAGTCCGGACCCTTTAGCGCCATCAGTGAAGTCAACCAGGCGGGCAAGGCGCTTGGCAATGTCGTGCAGTCATGGCTCGGCGATCCTGTCGGCTTGACGGAAGCCCAAAGCAATCTGATGCGCGACTATGTCGAGCTTTGGGGACGGTCGGTGCAAAGAATACTGGGAAAAGACGTCAAACCGGTAGCCGAGCCGGCTCCCGGGGACAATCGTTTCCAGGATCCGGAATGGTCGGAAAACCCGTTTTTCGATTTCTGCAAGCAGGCCTATTTGCTGACGTCCCGCTGGGCGGAAGACGTCGTCGAAGATACGCCCGGCATTGACGCGCACGAAAAACGCCAGGCGGAGTTTTATATCCACCAGATCGCCAGCGCGCTCTCGCCGTCGAATTTCATTTTCACCAACCCGGAAATCATCCGCGAGACATTGGCCAGCAATGGCGAGAACCTCGCCAAAGGCATGGAGCACCTTGCCAATGATCTGGCGAAAACGAGCGAATTGTTCAAAATCTCGCAGACCGATGTCGAGGCCTTCAAAGTCGGAGAAAATCTTGCAATAACGCCGGGCAAGATTGTTTATCAAAACGATATTTTTCAGCTTATCCAGTATAAGCCGGCAACGGAATCGGTCTATGAGATTCCATTGCTGATCGTCCCGCCGTGGATCAACAAATATTACATCCTCGATCTCGTACCGGAAAAATCCTTCATCGCCTGGGCCGTTTCGCGCGGTTTTACGGTTTTCACCATTTCCTGGGTCAATCCCGACGAAAGGCTCGCCGATAAGAGCTTCGAGGATTATATGACCGAGGGTTTGCTGGCGGCCGTTGACGCGGTCATCAAGACCACAGGCGTCCGCCAGATCAACGCTCTTGGCTATTGCGTCGGCGGGACCCTGCTTGCCACGGGACTTGCCTACATGGCCGCAACCAAGGACAAGCGGCTCAAGTCGGCGACATTTTTGGCGGCGCAAACGGATTTCAAGGCTGCCGGCGATCTTCTGGTCTTTATCGACGACAGCCAGCTCAAGGCCCTGGAGGAAATGATGGCCGAGCGCGGTTATCTCGACGGTTCGCGCATGGCCGCCGTCTTCAACGCACTGCGCCCGAGGGATTTGATATGGCCCTATGTCGTCAACAATTACCTGCTCGGCAAAACGCCGTTTCCTTTTGACCTGCTCTATTGGAACCAGGATTCGACGCGCATGCCGGCGGCCAATCACTCCTTTTATCTTCGCGAGTTCTATCAGAAGAACAGCCTGGCAAAGGGCAAGCTGAAGATCTGCGGCAAAAAGCTCGACCTCTCCGAGGTCAAGATTCCCATTTACGAGCTTGCCACCCGGGACGATCATATCGCCCCGGCGCGCTCCGTATTCGCCGGAGCCAGCCTATTCGGCGGCCCGATGAAGTATGTGCTATCCGGCTCCGGGCATATTGCCGGCGTCGTCAATCCGCCCGATAAAAAGAAGTATCAATATTGGACCAACCGGAATAAATCTGGATCTTTCGATGACTGGCTTGGTTCGGCAACCGAGCATAAGGGGTCCTGGTGGCCGGACTGGGCGAAATGGCTTCAGGCAAAATCGGGAAAAATGATCGAGCCGCGCAATCCGGCGAAGGGCAAGCTGAAACCCATTGAAAACGCCCCCGGCTCCTATGTCCGCGTCACCACTCCGGTCGCAACCGGGAATTAGGGAAAGAGCGGCGCCTGCGTGAGGCCGGTTTCTTCCGCGAAGCCGAACATCAGATTGAAATTCTGCAACGCCTGGCCGGCGGAGCCCTTGACCAGATTGTCGAGCGCCGAAATGACGATGGCGCGGCCGGGAATACGGTCGGCGAACAGTCCGATCAGGCAATAATTCGACCCGCGGACGAATTGCGTCGCCGGGATCACGCCATCCGGCACGATCCTGACAAATGTCTTGTCCTTGTAAACCGAGATCAGTTCGCGTCTGAGGTCGTCGACCGTCTTGCCGCCAGCGAGACGCACATAGCAGGTCAGCAGCTCGCCCCGGCTCATGGGGATCAGATGCGGCGTGAAGTTGACGACCACCTCGCGGCCGGAGGCCGCGGTCAGCTCCTGCTCGATTTCGGGCGCATGACGGTGGGAGCCGATCGCATAGGGGGAGAGGCCCTCTCCGGCTTCGGAAAAAAGCGTATTCTGCTTGAGCCCCCGCCCGGCGCCCGAGACGCCGGACTTGGCGTCGATGACGATATCCCCGGCGTCGATGAGATCGCTCCCGACCAGCGGAATAAGCGCCAGGAGCGCGGCGGTTGGATAGCAGCCGGGACAGGCCGTCAACCGCGCTGCCGCGATCTCTTTGCGGTAATGCTCACTCAGACCATAGACCGCCGTCTTCAACAGGCCCTTGGCATCGTGATCGCGTCCATACCAATTCTTATAGACAGCCGCATCCCGAAGGCGGAAATCCGCCGACATATCGATAATCCGCAATCTTTCAGGAAGCGCGGCGATGATGTCCTGGGCGGTACCATGGGGCAGGCCGCAAAAGACGGCATCGATGTCATGCCAATCAACGTCTTCCGTGGTCACCAGATCCGGAAGGCCGAGCGCCAGCAAATGCGGAAAGACGCTCGCCATCGGTTTGCCGGCGTGGGTGTTGGCCGCGAGCTCGGCGATCTCGATATGCGGATGACCGGCGGCGAGACGAATGAGATCGGCGCCCGTGTAGCCGGAGGCGCCGATGACCGCGACACGCATTTTCTTGTCCTTTGACATCGCAAATCCGTTCCCAATCAAGCCGTCGCTATTGGCTCGTGACCGCAGTGTGATGGCGTCTAAATAACGCCTGTCTCCAATTTTTGCGAGTGTGATATAAGCCGGGCTTCACCTATTGAGGATTCGCAATACGCTGCGCCCATGTCAAAGGACTACGACGAAACGATCGCCGCGCACTACCGCCAGGTCGCCGAAAAGGACGGGCTCTCTCCGGCGAGCACCATGGCCGATGAGGTGACTCGGGCCACGGAAACCCATGCGATAGAGCAGTTCGTCGAAGCGGGGCTCGGGGCGATTGCCGGCCCGGCGGCCGAAAGCGTCAGCGTCGCCGATATCGGCTGCGGCAATGGTTACACTCTGGGCCGCCTCTCCCGGAAATTTTCCGGGCTCCGATTGACGGGGCTCGAACTCTCCGACGACCTCAGAGCATTGGCCGAGAAAAGAGTCCGCGAGGAACGGCTCGCGAATGTCACGATCCGGCGGGCGGACATACGCGACGCCGATTTCGCCGGCGCTGACAGCTTCGCTATCGCCTATGCGCAACGGGTTCTCATCAACCTGTTGAGCGAAACGGATCAGAAGAGGGCTCTCGACAACATTGTGGCGGCGATAAAACCGGGCGGCCTGGTGCTCTTTATCGAGGCCTTCAGTTCGGCGCTGGAAAACCTCAATGACGCGCGCGAGGAATTTGATCTGGACCGCATTCCGGCCGCTCATCACAATTTGTACCTGGAGGATGATTTATTCGATCACCCGCAGCTTGTGGCCTTCGAGGACCCGGCCTGGACGATACCGGCCAATTTCCTGTCGACCCATTACTACGTCTCCCGCGTCCTGGTCCCCGTCCTCCGACGCCCGAAAGAATTCAAACGGAATTCCCACCTCGCGAGATTCCTGTCGGAAGCCCTGCCGCCGGCAATCGGCGACTACTCCCAGCTCAGAATATTGGCGTTTCGTAAAATCGAGACCGACTGACGAGGGCGCACGCATCAAACGAACGATCGGAAACCGCCTGCCCATAGATGGGTCATATCCGCGGGTGACAGCTCCACCACCCTCTGCAAGAGCAGACAGGCATTAGCGTTTCGAGAATTGGAAACTCCGGCGGGCTTTGCGCTTGCCGTATTTCTTGCGCTCGACCACACGGGGATCACGGGTAAGAAATCCACCCTTTTTCAAGACGCTCCTGAGTTCCGGCTCAAAATTGGCGAGCGCCTTGGAGATACCGTGACGCACGGCGCCGGCCTGACCGGAAAGTCCGCCGCCGCTGACGGTGCATTTGACGTCATATTGATCATTGCGGTTCGCGGCGAGGAGCGGCTGTTTCAGGATCATCTGCAAGACCGGACGCGCGAAATATTCGGCGTGATCCTTGTCATTGACGATGATCTTGCCGGGCCCCGGCTTGATCCACACACGGGCCGCCGCATCCTTGCGCTTTCCCGTGGCGTAGGCGCGGCCTTGCGCGTCAAGCTTTTGCTCATAAACAGGCGCGGCCGCGGGCCCGCCGCCGTCTTGCCGGAGTTCGCTCAAATCTTCAAGCGTCTTTGTTTCTTCGTCTGCCATGGCTTAGTTGGTCCGCGCATTCTTGGGATTGATCTTTGCAACATCGAGCATTTCAGGCTTCTGCGCCTCATGCGGATGATCCGGCCCGGTATAAACCTTGAGATTGCCGAGCTGCTTCCGCGCCAGCGGGCCGTCCGGCATCATGCGGCGGACGGCGCCATGCAGGATGCGCTCCGGATGCTTGCCATCGAGGACCTCGCGGGCCTTGCGCTCCTTGATCCCGCCCGGATATCCGGTATGGCGGTAAAAGGTTTTGTCGTTGCGCTTGTTGCCGGTGAAAACCACCTTGTCGGCATTGACGACAACGACGGTATCGCCGCAATCGACATGGGGCGTGAAAATCGGTTTGTGCTTGCCGCGGAGCCGGGTGGCGATCAGGGCGGCGAGCCGGCCGACGACAAGGCCCTCGGCGTCGATCAGGACCCAGTTCCTGTCGATTTCCTGAGCCTTTGCAGAATAGGTCTTCATGATCATGCCTCGGCGCACCCAAATGGGCGCGCTTTTGAATTCAATCATTTCAATGAATGTTCCGCTTCGGCGGCCGCTCGTTTCTACTGCCGGGCAATGCGGATGTCAATGCAAATCTTGCCAAATAATTCCGCTAGAACAATAGCTTACTTTGGCGGTATTATTTTACCACAGGGGCGTCCGGTGGAATCGAGTACGTCGCGGTCGCATGGGCGACGACGGCCTCCTCTCCCTCGGAATAAAGGCTCGCCTCGGCGACCGCCAGCCGGCGGCCGATCTTGAGAATGCGGACCTCGGCAAGCATGTCTTTCCGCGCCGGCTTGCGCAGGAAATTGATATTCAGGTTCGTCGTCACCGCCAGTGGAACCGGCCCGATCGCCCCGAGAAGCGCCGCGTAGACGCCGACATCCGCCAGCATGAACATCGACGGGCCGGAGATCGTGCCGCCCGGCCTGAGCAGCCTTTCATGGTAGGCCATGCGCACGCGCGCGCCCATGGGCACGATTTCCTCGATGAATATGACCCGCCCGCCGGCATCGACCTGCGGAAAGGTCTTCTCCAGAAAAGCCGATACCTCTTCCGCCGTCATTCGGATTCGGCGCTTTTGTTCATTCATTCGAATGTTTCGGCTCCCCTAACCGCCTCATTCCGCTATCATGGCTCTCTGGCCGGATCGAACCGCCCGGAGCGGCCGGCCCGCAATCGGCGCGAATTCGACGCGGAAATCCGTCTCGTTCTGCGCTAGACTGTGCCCGCGGCAATCGCCGACCGAGAGAAGCAATAGCATTCGACAAACCATGCTGAAACAAAATGATGCCCCGCGAAACGCCCATGCCGACCGCCAAACCAGCGAGCCGCTCCTGAAGGAACAGCGGAATGCGGTCCTCATCCTGACGTTGAACCGGCCGGAGGCCCGGAACTGCCTTTCCGAGGATCTGTTGACCGCCCTACTAGCCGCGTTCGAGGCGGCTTCGGCCGACCCGCTGATCCGCGCCATCATCGTCACCGGCAACGGTCCTGTTTTTTGCGCCGGCCATGACATGAAGGAGTTGACGCGGCATCGTGCCGATTCCGACGAGGGGCGGGCATTTTATAAAAGAATATTCGCGCTGAGCTCCAAGGTCATGAAGGCGGTCATTCGCGCGCCCAAACCGGTGATCGCCGCCGTCCGGGGCACCGCCACGGCGGCCGGCTGCCAGCTTGTGGCGAGCTGCGATTTGGCCGTTGCCGGCGAGGACGCCAGGTTTTGCACGCCCGGCGTCAATATCGGGCTCTTCTGCGCGACGCCAGCCGTCGCGCTTTCCCGCAACGTTCCGCGCAAACGCGCCATGGAGATGCTGCTTCTCGGCGAAATGATCGCCGCCACCGACGCCGAGAAATATGGTCTGGTGAACCGCGTCGCGGCGCCCGGCCGCGTCATGGACGAGGCCATGGCGATGGCCGAACAGATTGCCTCGAAGCCCGAGCAGACCATTGCCATGGGCAAGCAGGCCTTCTATCAACAGCTGGATATGCCGTTGGCAGAGGCCTACGAATACGCATCGGAAGTAATGGCCTGCAACATGCTCGCTCCGGACGCCCGCGAAGGCATTTCGGCGTTTTTGGAGAAGCGGAAACCCAAATGGTAAGGCCTGCCACCGGCCGGACCGCGGATGATGACCCACGACAGCTATAGCGACCGGTATATTTCCGAGATCCTCTATTCCTACAAGACCATCGCCATGGTCGGCGCCAGCGCCAACAAGATCCGGCCGAGCACTTTCGCCATGAAATATCTCATGGAAAAAGGCTATCGCATCATTCCGGTCAATCCGGGCCTTGCCGGCCAGGAACTTCTCGGCCAGACGGTCTATGGTTCGCTGGCGGAAATTCCATCGGCCGTTGAAATCGTCGATATCTTCCGCAATTCCGATGCGGCACTGGCCATTACCAGGGAGGCCATCGCCATCGGCGCCAAGGTCGTCTGGATGCAGCTCGGCGTACGCAACGACGAAGCCGCCAGGCTTGCCGAGCAGGCCGGACTCAAAGTGGTCATGAACCGCTGTCCGAAGATCGAATATGGGCGGCTGTCCGGAGAGATCGGCTGGGCGGGGGTCAATTCCAGGACCTTGTCTAGCGCCCGTCCGAAGCTTGCGCCCCGCGGCTATCAGCACCGGCTCATTCTCTGAACCAGCAAACATTCCTCTCCCGGAACCCATTGACGCAGGGGCGTTATTCGTTCTTGGTCGGCTGCCGATTACCGGCTAACTAGATCATATTCACTTGAAGTGTGAACATGATTTCGTTTATTGCGCTCACGCCAGGTGAGCCTGCGGCCCACGGCTCCGCGGGGGCGGCGCTCGCGCCGGGCCGCAGTCGCGGCCTATCGCGTGTCCATCTAAAATGAACACGCTCTAACGCCGACCCGTTCGCTTGCGGATGATCAGATTTGGGAGAAATAGATGACGACCGACAAGACGCCCGGCTTCAGCACACTTTCAATCCACGCCGGCGCTCAACCGGACGCCGCGACCGGCGCCAGGGCGACGCCGATTTATCAGACAACCTCCTACGTCTTCGACGATGTCGAACATGCCGCGGCGCTTTTCGGTCTCGAAACCTTCGGCAACATCTATACGCGCATCACGAACCCCACCCAGGCCGTTCTGGAGGAACGGGTGGCGGCGCTCGAAGGTGGAACCGCCGCGCTCGCCGTCGCGTCCGGCCA
>CAYWBS010000104.1:0-8368 GCA_964456215.1 uncultured Hyphomicrobiaceae bacterium | reverse complement strand
TTGCAGAGGAGCGGTCTTCGGAGATGCGCTGGCCAATTTGTTGGACTTCGCGGGCTTTGACGTAACGCGGGAATATTATGTCAATGACGCCGGTGCTCAGGTCGACACGCTGGCGCGCTCGGCATTTCTTCGTTACCGCGAAGCGTTGGGCGAGGATATCGGCCAAATTCCGGAAGGCCTTTACCCGGGCGACTATCTGAAGCCCGTCGGTGAAAGCCTTGCCGAAACGCACGGAAAATCCCTGCTCGACATGGATGAGGAGGAATGGCTGCCGATCGCAAGAGACGCGTCGATTGCCGCCTCCTTGCAAAGCATCAAAAAGGATCTCGAAGGGCTCAACATTCACCATGACGTCTTCACTTCGGAGCAATCGCTTATCGAAGGTGACGTTGACCGCGTCGCCGAGACGATCGACTGGCTTACCGCCAAGGGGCTCGTCTACAAGGGACGCTTGCCGCCGCCCAAGGGAAAGTTGCCGGACGATTGGGAAGACCGGGAGCAATATCTCTTCAAGGCAACGCAGTTTGGCGATGATTTAGACCGCCCTCTCATCAAATCCAATGGCGACTACACCTATTTCGCGTCCGATATGGCCTATCACCGCGACAAATATCAACGCGGGTTTTTGAACATGATCGATGTCTGGGGCGCCGACCATAGCGGCTATGTGAAGCGCATGCAGGCGGCGGTTCGGGCCATCACCGGAGGAGAGGGCAATCTCGACATAAAAATCTGTCAGCTTGTCAACCTGTTACGGGCCGGCAAGCCGGTCAAGATGTCGAAACGCGCGGGAGAGCTTATCACGGTCGGGGAGGTGGTCGGGGAAGTCGGCCCGGACTCTGTGCGATTCATGATGTTGTACCGGAAAAACGACGCGCCTTTGGACTTTGACTTCGCGAAAGTCGTCGAGCAGTCGCGCGACAATCCGGTCTTTTACGTGCAATACGCCCATGCGCGGGCCTATTCCGTATTTCGCAACGCTCACGAGGTGTTCGCGCATTTGCATCCGAACGAGCCGAAGATCGTCTCGCCAAATCTCGAACTTTTGACGGATGATTCGGAAATTGCCCTGATAAAGCAGCTGGCACAATTCCCGCGCATCGTGCAATCGGCGGCCGGCGCCCACGAGCCGCATCGTGTTGCCTTCTATCTATATGATCTTGCAGGGAATTTTCACGGCCTTTGGACCCGAGGCAAAGAGTTGCCACAATTGCGGTTTATCGTCCATGACAATATGGAACTTACTAAAGCCAGGCTGGCGCTGGTTATGGCGGTGGCGAGGGTGTTGTGCGTTGGCTTGGAAATTCTGGGTGTGCAAGCAATCAAAGAAATGCGGTAAGTTTCGCAAAATTGGGTTAGACTTCTCCTAGAGATTCTAAATCACAGTATGCGAAAGTCAGGAACCCGTTCTGAGGACGCGCAGACATGACCAATTCAGACGATTCGACGGGCTTCAGGGGCGGAAATCCGGGAGCACCTGCGGACGAACATGCTCGAACGCACGATCCACGCTATGGCAAACCGGGCGCGGCCCCCCCGCGAGTTGACGACCCTCGTGTCCCACTCGGAAACTATTATCCTGGACAGACGCCGGCGACGGCGGGTTATCCGTCGGCCTATCCTGACGGCGCAGCCAGCCCGGGCGCGCATCGGGGGGACAGGACGCACGCCGATTCCTATCCGGCAACACCTTCACCAGCCTCGCATTACCGGGTGCCGCCGGCCACCGACTATCGTGCGGACAGTTCCGCAGGCTATCCCACCTCCGCCGACTATTCCGCGGCTGCGGGCAATGCTGGCGGACAATATTCCGGCGGACAGCCCGAACCCCCGAGCTACCCGGAATACCGCCAACCAACACCGCCAACGCCGGGCCACTCCGACTATCAGCCGGCCACGCATTACGGCAATGCCGCGGCGGGCGACGCAGGAGACCATCGCTCTGCGATGTTTGGAACGGCTAGGGAACCCGCATCGGCCTATGATCGTAATCCGGCCTATAACAGCTATTCGGGCGCCCGTGGCTCCCACAGCTCCTATACAACGGAACAGCCGGCGGCCGCCGGCAATTATAATTACCCGGAGCCGACGCCCGAACCGGCCTCGGCATATGGCAATTCACGTGGCGGACTCGACACCGGCTACGAAGAACCGGCAGGACGGGAATCCTACAACAGGGATTACGAATCGTCGTTCGACAGCTATGCCGGTGCCGCCGCCGGAAATTATGAGCAAACGGGTTATCCGGACCCTAGCCACGGAGACGTCTATTTCGAAGGCGAGCACCAGGGCGATGCCGATTTCTACGATGGGGCCTATGGCGACGATTACGCCGAGGAACCGTCCCGGCATAAACGGACGCTCTTGGTTGCCAGCGCGCTGTGCGGTGCGTTGATCGTGGGCGGGGGAGTGGCCTATGCCTACAAGAACAACTTTTTCGGTTTGATAGGGGACGACCGGCTTGCCGGCAGTCCGCCGCTCATCCAGGCTGATAAGAGTCCTGCCAAGATCAAGCCGGCCAATACCGAGAGCAAGAATGCGGACAATGGCGGCAAGCTGATTTACGACCGGCTGCAAACTCCTGGCGAGGCCGATGCGACCGCGCCGGAGGAACGTGTCGTCGCGCGCCAGGAAAGCGTTTTGGACACGTCAAGTATCGCGGCACGGCTGGGTGACGATAAGCCGGATGCTTCGTCCGCCGCGTCGCCGAGCATGACCGGCGCGATGATGAAAAAGGAGGCGGATAGTCCGTCAAGTGAGCCGGAAAGTCAGCCGGCTGGCGAGATGGATAAGGCGGGCGGTATGACGGGACCGCGCAAGGTGAAGACCTACCAAGTGAAACCGGACGGGACGCTCATGAAGCCGGCATCGCCGCCGGAAGCAGTGGCCACGCAGCCGGAGCCGGCGGTTCCGACGAACATCAGTACCGCTTCCATCGATGCCGCCGCGTCGGCGCCCATCGCGGCATTGCCGAAACCGAAGCCTGAAGCGAAAAGAACGGCGGCCTTGGCTGCCCCGGTGACGGCGCCCGCGGTGACTCCGGCGGATAGCGCTGCTTCGGCATCGACGCAGTTTGCCGTACAGATCGCGGCGCGGCGAACCCAGACGGACGCGCTGGCGACCTTTGCAAATCTCCAGCAGAAGTTCCCTGAACTGCTGACACCCTACCAGCCCCTTATTCAAAAGGCGGATTTGGGAAGTAAGGGGACTTGGTACCGGCTTCGCGTCGGACCGCTGAATGACAAGCCTTCCGCAAGCGATTTGTGCTCAAAGCTTAAAACAGCGGGCCTGAAAGGGTGTCTGGTCCGTCCGCTTTAATGCCGGCGCCTGATCATTCGATGCTAAAGGTTTTCGTCCGCAATTTTGGAGCATCCGCTTCGGGCCTTCGGCGAGCGGCTGCACGCTAATACGGTGCGGGCATTTGTCACAGGTTGTGCCGGAACAAGCCTTTCACCGGACGAAATCGGCTTTTTTGCAGAAAGCCGGCCGCAGGGGCTGATCCTTTTTACCAGGAATTGTGAAAGCGCTGACCAGCTTCGCCGTCTGGCGGATCAATTCCGTTCGGCTGTCGGCACTTCGAACGTTCTTATTCTTGTCGACCAGGAGGGTGGCCGTGTGCAGCGCTTGCCGCCGCCTGTCGTACCCGGTTTCCCCGCCGCGCGGGCATTCGGGAAACTCTACGCCATGGACGCGGAACGAGGCCTTGAGGCGGCCCGCCTGGCGGCCGGACTTCTGGCGCAGCGGCTGCTGCAACTCGGTATCAACGTGAACTGTGTCCCGGTCCTTGATATCCCGGTCCCCGGCGCCCATAGTATCATTGGCGACCGGGCCTACGGCACGGATGTACGGACCGTTGCGGCTCTTGGGCGGGCCGTGATGGATGGCCATTTGGCCGCAGGCGTGCTTCCGGTCGTAAAGCACGTGCCGGGACATGGCCGCGCCGATGCCGACAGTCATGAATGCCTGCCGGTCGTCGCGGCTAGCCGCGAAGAACTGCGCGCCTCGGATTTCAGACCGTTTAGAGAATTGCGGGATGCGCCGCTGGCGATGACGGCACACATTATCTATTCGGCGATCGATGATAGAACGCCGGCAAGCGCGTCGCGGACCGTTATCGTCAATGTCATTCGTGATGAAATCGGTTTTGACGGGGTGCTGATGAGTGACGATCTGAGTATGGGCGCCTTGTCGGGCGCCATTTCGGAGCGGGCAGGAAGCGTATTGGAAGCGGGGTGCGATTTGGCGTTGCATTGCAATGGGGATATGGAGGAAATGCGCGAAGTGGCCGCGGCCGCTCCTGAAATAGGCAGCGAAGGCGCGAGACGAATCGCTGCGGCGTTCGCCCGCATCCAATCACACGGCGATTTTGATACACAGAGGGCAAAAGCAATACTTGAAGAGGCTTTCGCCCTTTCCTGGTGAATCAGTGTAAAGTCAACCGGTTGAATGGCATTGTGAAAAAAAAGACACCGTTTGGAAACGGTGCTTAGAGTGCTTCCTGGAAAAGCATGTCCCCGCGAAGGCGGGGATGGGCACCGGTTTTCCGTCCGGAAACACGAAAAATCAAAGGGTTAGAGTGTTTGAGCGATTCAATGAAAAGCGAAAACACTCTAGAGGGGCGTGTGGATGACGATATCCGGGTCGGATGTGTCGGAAGTGCCAAAAGGCGTTCCCGGGGAAGCAGGCGGGAACCCGGCGCGCGCCTTTGGCGATGACCTTTGGGCGTCGGGCGCCGAGGGGCCGGACCCCGATGCCCTTATCGTCGACGTCGACGGCTATGAGGGGCCGCTCGACCTGCTTCTTACATTGGCACGGAAGCAAAAGGTCGACCTGACGAGAATATCCGTCTTGGCGCTCGCCGATCAATATTTGAGCTTTATCGCCGAAGCACGCCGGCTGCGCCTCGAAGTCGCGGCGGATTATTTGGTCATGGCGGCTTGGCTCGCCTATTTGAAGTCGAAGCTGCTGTTGCCCGCCGACGACGAAGCCGAGGGTGAGCCGAGTGGTGAAGAGCTCGCCATTCGTCTGGCCTTCCGGCTGAAACGTCTTGAGGCCATGCGTGAGGCGGCCGCCCAGCTGATGAACCGGCGGCGGCTTGGCCGCGATGTCTTCGCCCGTGGCCAGCCGGAAGGCGTGCGGGTGATCCGCACGCCGGAATATAAGGCAGAGGTCTATGATCTTCTGAAGAGTTACGCGACGCGGCGTCAGCGAACGGCAATTACGTCGGTAAAACTGGGACGGCGAGCCGCGTGGTCGATCGCCGATGCCCGGGAGCGCCTTGAAACCTTGCTCGGCATGTCCGTTGACTGGTTTCCGATCGCCGAGTTTCTGGTCGATTTTATAGATGTTCCGGAAGAGCGGCGCTCATTGATCGCAAGCACATTCGGCGCCACTTTGGAGATGACCCGGGAAGGGGAACTCGAACTCAAACAGGCCGAGGCTTTCGCGCCGCTCTATCTAAGACGGCGGTTACAGGAAACGCCGTAAGCATTGACAATTTAGAGACATTTGAACTTTTCAAGGTGAACTACATGAGCAAGGAAAACGGCAACGACAAAGACGGCGCGGCGAACGCCGGCAACAGGGCAAGAGCGGCATCGGCGTTCCCCTCAAATGTCACGGCCCTGCCTTCAGCCGACAGGCGCGAGCGATTGCGTGTTGTCGAGGCGCTGCTGTTCGCGGCCTCCGAACCGCTGGATGAGTCGACATTATCCCGTCATCTGCCAAGGGACGAGGACATCAGGGCTTTGCTCGAGGAGCTTCAGGGACTATATGCGGGACGCGGCGTGAACCTGGTCCGCGTCGCCGGAAAGTGGGCGTTCCGCACGGCCGAGGATCTTTCCTATTTGCTCGAACATTATGTGGTTGAGCAAAAAAGACTCTCCAGGGCGGCGATGGAAACCTTGTCCATCATCGCCTATCACCAGCCGGTGACCAGGGCGGAAATCGAGGAAGTTCGGGGCGTAAGCACGTCGAAGGGCACGCTTGACGTGCTTTTGGAGACTGGCTGGATCAGAATGCGCGGGCGGCGCAAGACTCCCGGCCGGCCGGTCACTTACGGCACGACGGATGCCTTCCTTGACCATTTCGGCTTTGACCAGGTTAACGATCTTCCCGGATTGCGCGAACTCAGGGGCGCAGGGCTGTTAGACAGTAATTTGCCGCCCGATTTCACCGTTCCCGAGCCGGTGGCATCGCCGGATCTGACGGCGGAAGAGGTGCCGTTGGAGGACGATGGCGAGGACGAAACGGATTTGTTCGACGAGCCATTGTCCGAGGACGATGCGGGCGGACAGACGCTTATTGACGGAGCCGCGACGGAAGAGGATGAGGAATCGGGCGCTATCCCGCATGCCCGCAGCGCGGGAGCCTGACTTGCCGCAAGTAGTGCGTTGCTCATGGCTATGGAAGACTCTGTAAATAATTTTAACTCCGGTTCGCAGACCCGCTGGGGCCAGCGGGGAACGGCCGGCGCGACCATCGCCGCCGCGCTGACCTTCGAGCGGGTGACGCGCCGTTTCGGCGAAAAATACGCCGTCAAGGATTTTTCCCTGGCGATCGCACCCGGTGAAGTCGTTTGTCTGCTCGGACCGTCGGGCTGTGGCAAGACCACGCTGCTGCGTCTTGCCGCGGGGATCGAGCGGCCTGATTCCGGCAGCATTCTTTTGAATGGCAGGGAGGTTTCGGGGCCGGTGCACTTCGTTGAGCCGGAAAAGCGCCGCGTCGGTCTCATGTTCCAGGACTATGCGCTGTTCCCGCATTTGACGATCGTCGAAAACGTTGCCTTCGGGCTCAAGGCGCTTGACAGGCAGGCCGCGCGCGCGGAGGCTTATGCGGCGCTGGAACGCGTTGGCTTGGCCTCCTATGCCGAAAAATATCCGCATGTCTTATCGGGCGGAGAGCAGCAACGCGTGGCGCTGGCGCGTGCGATTGCGCCGCGTCCGAGCGTCCTATTGATGGATGAGCCCTTTTCCGGTCTCGACGCGCGTCTCAGGGATAATATGCGCGAGGAGACGCTGGTGCTGTTAAAGGAAACGCGGGCAACCTGCATAATCGTCACCCATCACGCCGAGGAAGCCATGCGTATGGGGGACATGATCGCGATCATGCGCCATGGCGAACTTGTGCAGTCCGGTACGGCGCAGGATCTTTATTCCAGGCCTGAAAGCATTTATGTGGCGCGCATGTTCTCCGAAATCAATGAGATCCCGTGCTATGTGAAGGGCGATGAAGTCGAAACGCCGCTTGGAAAATTCGGCCGCAAAGGGCTCGCCGACGGCGCCGGAATTCTATGCCTTCGCCAAAAAGCGCTCAGGATTGCAGCGCCGGGTGAGGGCCATCCCGGCCGGGTCATGCGCCGCAGGTTTCTCGGCGACGCGGCGCTTCTGGAAATCGCCGTCGAGGGATTGGACTCGACGCTTCTGGCACGCGTGAATGCCGAGGAAGCGGCGGAAATGGGTGTCGAAATCGGCGTCGGATTCGATCCGGGCGGGGCGATGATATTTCACCAAGCGTCCAACAAGGATTTGGCATAGGCTGTCGGCGGGATTATGGATTATTAAGGAAGACGTACACAGAGAGCATTACTTGCGGGGGGTGGGGGGTTCTGCGATAGTGGCACGCAAGATTTGACGTTATCAACACACCAACGGATTTGAGGAAAGACGACACATGTATCCTGGAATTTGGCAGATTCTGTTAATTGTCGTCATACTTGTCTTGCTCTTCGGCCGCGGGAAAATCTCCGATCTCATGGGCGATGTCGCCAAAGGCATCAAGAGCTTCAAGAAAGGTATGTCCGACGACGAAGCGGAGGCGGATTCGGTCAAGACGATCGACCATGGCAATGCCGAAGGCGCCAAGTCCACAAAGACGGCCGCGCAGGAAAAAACAGGGACCAGCAGCTAGAGCGGTCGGTCCGGGTCGGCCGTTTATAACCGTTGTTTGGACGACCGGCTTCGTCTGGCAGGGTGAAACAAGTTTTCCTGTTACCGTGGCGGCGCAAATTCTATGTTCGATATTGGATGGAGCGAATTACTTGTCATCGCCACAGTGGCGATTATCGTCGTCGGTCCGAAGGATTTGCCGCGCATGCTGCGCACGCTCGGCAAGTCCGTGGGCAAGCTGAGGCATATGGCTAACGACTTCCGTTCGCAGTTCGATGACGCGATGCGCGACTCGGAACTTGAGGAACTGCGCTCAAGCATCAATGAACTCAAGGACAGCAACCCCTTGGACGATATCGACGATCCGTTTAGCGACGAGTTCGATACCATTAATCGGGTAGCCAAGGAGCCCTTGACTGACAAGTCCGCCAAGGACGGCTCCGACTCTTCGCCGGCCAAACCAGGACAGGATTCTGCAATGG
>CAYWBS010000103.1:0-8393 GCA_964456215.1 uncultured Hyphomicrobiaceae bacterium | reverse complement strand
CGGCGATTTCCTTCGCCCATCTCGACGCCACCACGGTGCTGTCGCGCTCGATCGCCGAAATGGGCATTTATCCGGCCGTGGACCCGCTCGACTCGACGTCGCGGGTGCTGGAGCCGCGCATTGTCGGCGAAGAGCATTACACCGTCGCCCGCCGGGTGCAGGCGATCCTGCAACGCTATAAGGCGCTGCAGGACATCATCGCCATTCTCGGCATGGACGAGCTCTCCGAGGAAGACAGGCTGATCGTCGCCCGGGCCCGGAAAATCGAGCGCTTCCTGTCGCAGCCCTTCTTCGTCGCCGAGGTCTTCACCGGGGCTTCAGGCGTGCTTGTCGATCTGGCCGACACGATCAAGGGGTTCAAGGGACTTTGCGACGGCGAATACGACCATCTGCCGGAGCAGGCCTTCTATATGGTCGGCACCATCGAGGAAGCCGTGAAAAAGGCGGAACGCCTTGCCGCCGAGGCGGCGTGATGGCCGGCAGCTTCAAATTCGAGCTCGTCTCGCCGGAGCGTCTTCTGATGTCGGAGGATGTCGAACAGGTCGTGGTGCCGGGGAGCGAAGGCCAGTACACAGTGCTCGCCGGCCATGCACCTGTTCTTTCGACGCTGAAGCCCGGCGTCGTCGATATCATGGGCGGCGGCCAGGAGCGGCGGATTTATGTGCGCGGCGGCTTCGCCGACACCGATCCGGAAAGCCTGACCATCCTCGCTGAATATGCCGTCAACCTTGACGAGCTCGATGCCGAACATTTAGCGGAAGAAATCAGGAACGGCGAGGAAGATGCCGCCGACGCCTTCGGCGACGCCGCCAAGGCCAAGACGCAGGAACGGCTGGATCAGCTCAGGGAGCTGGAGCAGGCGCTGTTCAGCTGATTTTCATCGGGCCGGCTCCTAGTGGAGCGAATTTGACATTTGAATCCCGCTTGCAGCAGGCGTGTTATCAAATGTCAAATTCAAAAGCTCCACTAGAATCGAATATTTACTAGTGGTTCTTTGATTCCAACATTTGCAAACGGGGGTGCGGCAAGCGGGATGCAAATGTTGGAATCGAACCACTAGTCAATGGCGGATTGCCGGGTGACGTATTCCTTCGCCCGTCGATGACGACAAGAATGCCCGATATCTGATCCCCGAAAGGCCGGCGTTTCGGTGCAATGCGTCCCGGCCAGGCACGAATCAGCGGCCTTGCCGGGATTTCGACATTGATTTACCGTGGACCCGCCGGAAGGCTGGAAATTCTCATCGCGCGCGCCGGGAAATGCGCATCACGCGCGTTCAAAAAAAGGGGAACATGGAGGAATGCTCAGACAATTCTACGGTTCGAAGCCGGCGTTGATCGCGGCGGCGGCGTTTCTGGTCATGGGCGCCGAAGCCGCCAGCGCCGCCTCGCCGGACGGCTTATGGCTCAGGCCCAAGACCGGCGCGCATGTCCTCGCCTATACCTGCGGAGGCGGGCTCGGGCTGAAGATCATAAAGTCCGCCAAGAAGGAAACGATCGGCACGGTGATCATGTGCAACGCCAAAAAGGTCGGCCCGAATAAATGGCAGGGCGACCTGAAGTCGACCGAGGACGGCAGGACCTATACCGGCAAAGTCACCCTTTCGGGCTCCAAGCTCGAGTTGCGGGGCTGTGCCATTCTCGGCTTGATCTGCAAGACCGAGGAATGGAGCCGCGTCAAGTAAGCGCCGCTGTTCTTCCGGATAAAGTGGGTTGGGTACAGGCGGTCCTTCTGTACCCATCGTCGTCGGCTTATGACCCGAGTTCCTGTCACGGGTTGCACTACGCAACACTGGCCGGCAAAGCTGGAGCTCAGACGCCGAGCAGCCTGTGCAGCCGGGCGTCCCTGGTCTTGAAGTGATTGACGAACCAGTCGCGGACGGCGGTGCCTAATGCTTGCCTATAGTCGACCTTCGCGCCGGATTCGAAATCATCCATAATGTCGCGCAATTCGTCGAGCAGCTTTTCATGATCGGCCTTGTGGTCGGCATATTCGTCATAGCCGTGTTTGCGCATCACCGTTTCCTCAAGGGCGAAGTGCGCCGAGATCTTGGCGAAGACCTCGCCAAGAAAGTCAGCTATCCGCTCCTTGCCGGCATCCCCGCCGAGCGCCTCGTGAAGGCCGTTGATGAGTGCCACCAGTTCCCGGTGTTCGTGATCGACCTCGGCGACGCCGGTCTCGAACTCCTTGCGCCATTCAATGAGTGCCATCTCTTTACCTCCTACTCAAAGATAAACCCTCCGATATCGGCTTTAAAGTCGATCGCCAGATTCTGCCGCGGTCTGAGATTGACCTCGACGGTCTTTTCATAGTCAAAACCTTCTTTTCTTGCCGTGTCGCGAAGCCGGGCGACAACAAGATGGCGGCCGGGGGCGACGCGGAATTTCCTGTAGACCCGCGCCGGTCCGTCGCCGGCGAGACCGGTCGGCGGCAAGGAATCCTCGAATATCGTGACGCCGTCGACGGCGAGTTGCACAGAGACGGGAAGCCGCTCCCCAAAGCAGGTATTGGGCCGCCTTTCGCGGGGCGGCAATTTGGCGATCTCCTCGGGCGTCAGGCGCCGGCAGGCGACTTTTCGCGCCGCGCCATGGGCAAAACTCAGCTTGATCTGCGCGGCATCGGCGGGAAATTGCCGATATAACGGGCGGTTTGCGAAACTGCCGATCAGCGCCGCGAAGAGCACGTAGAAAACCGCCTGTCCGAAAAAGCGCAGGGCATCAGTCACGGATCAGCTCCTTTGCGCCGGCGGATGGTTTTTCCGGCGCTGCTGCCGGCTGCGCCCGAGGCGGATTTCGGGAGAGCTCGGCTTCGAGTTCGGCTACCGCATGCGCCAGCAGGCGCCGCCCCGAGCGGCCCGCCCAGACGGTTTTCACCCGGCCGCGCGGGACCCGCCGGCGCAAATAAGGATCGCGCCTGCCGTCCAGGCGGTCCCCGGTCCAGGCAATGCCGAAGCGGGCCTGGCAGCTATTCTCCGCGCATCCTGTGAGGACCACGCCATCGGCAAGGTCTCTGCTCAGGACGAAATCGATAAAGGATGGCGGCAATTGGCCGATGCATCGCAATGGTATGAAAGCGGTGCCGGCGCTCTCCTTGCCGTCGAACCGCGCCCCGTATTCGCACCCGAAAACGATAACCCTGGCCTGCCCTTCGAGGCGGCTACTGGCGGCGATGAGCTCTTCGCGGAGGCCCGACATGGTCATATCCGGCAGGTCAATTCCGGGTATGAGCCCGGTGGAGCGGCGGAAAGGCGTGGCCGTCGGGCAGGCGCCGGCGCAAATGCCGCAGCCGACGCAGAGCCTCGGACTGACTTCCGCCTGCCGCTCGAAGGGCAGTCCGTCGGTGCGCCGGACCATGGTGATGGCGTTATAGGGGCAATCGTTGAAGCAGCGGACGCAGCCATTGCAGTTGTCGAGATTGACGGCCGCCGGCGCCGGCTTGCGCATCGGCGGCAGCCAGGGCAGCGCGATCAGGATGAGCAGCAGCGTGCCGGCGCCGCCCCAGGTGACCGGGCCGGACCATGTCTCGAGAACGGGAAAAAGCGGCAGATAGAACCAGTCGAGGCCGAGCGTGCCGGGCACTTCGCCAAGATCGGCAGGTCCCTGGCTCAGGGCCGGGTGGACCAGCGACAGGATCAGCATGGTGAGAAACACGCCGACCGCCAGGCCGCGCGGCGGATTGATCCTCGGCCTGGTGACGCGCTGCAAATGCACCCACAGAATTATGAGCGCCATCAGCGGCACGGCGATATGCATGAACACCATGAGCGTGAAAAACCGGCTGTCGAGCGCCACCGGTGACAGGAAATTGCGGGCGATCGGTTCGCCGAAAATCGGCAGGCGGTCGAGCCATTCGCTCGTCACCAGCGCCACATATTGGGCGAGCCTGTCCCAGACCAGCCAATAGCCCGTGATCCCGGAGACATAGATGAAGATCAGGACGGGCAAGCCTGTCATCCAACTGAACCAGCGCACGCCACGATAGCGGTCCCGCGAGAATTCGCGGCAGATATGCAAAAGCATAACGACGATGAGCGCGTCGGACGCGTAACGATGCAGGCTGCGCATGACGCCGGCGAGGTACCACTGCTCATGGGTCATATATTCGACGGACGCGAAGGCCTCTTTGACGCCTGTTTCAAAGAAGACATAGACGTAGATGCCGCTCGCCGTAATCACCCAATAGAAGAAAAAGCCAAGGGCGCCGAGATTGAGCAGCGGGTTCCATTCAGCGGGAAATATCCGGCTGAGTCCGCGTTCCGCCCAATCAAATCCCAGCCGGAGAACAAGACGGATCGCGCTCATACGGAAACTGACCCGCTAGCCCGCCGCCGTCCGGCGCCATTCCCGAATGAGGAGCGTGAGGATCAGGCCGAAGCACGCAGCACCGATGGCGATGCCGACAAAGAGCGCGTAATTGAAATAATAGCGGCCGGAATTCGGATCGTAGATCGTGCAATAGAATTTTATCCGGTCGATCAGATTGCCGATGGTAACGGGCGTCCCCGCACGCCCGAAGATGAGGTCCTTCAACGGTTCGATAATGAGCGGCGGCGTGAAATCGGCGCCGTAGACCTGCTGATAGAGCCGGCCTTGCGTGTCGATAAAACTGACCTGCGCCAGGTGATCGAAGCCACCGGCGCGGCTGTAAAACGCAAAGCCGACCGCCCGTGCAAGCGCGTCGAGCGTCTCTTGATCGGCCGACAGAAAATGCCAGTTCGGCAAATCGGCGCCGTGGGCGCGGGCGAAGGAGCGCATCCGCTCGGGCGTGTCCTGGCGGACATCGAAACCGACAGTCAGGACCGCGAACCTGTCGGCGCCGAACGTTCTCTGCGCCTCCTTGATCGCCGGATAAAGCGCCTCGATCAAGGCCGGGCAAATATCCGTGCATCCGGTGTAGACGAGGGTTACCAGGAGCGGCTTGCCGCGGAAGCCGGCAAGCGCGACCTGGCGGCCCCGACTGCTCGTAAATGTGAGATTGGGGAGTGTCCGGCCCAATGCGGCCTGCGAACCGGCAAGAATTTCTCTGCCTCTCTCGGTCTTATCGCCCGCCCATGCGGGTTGACGAAGGACGAAGCCGGCAACCAGCGCCGCGAGCGCGACCGCCACGGCCGCGCGCACGCTGAAGGCGATGGACCATGGGACCGATGCCTTGAGGAGGTCACCGGACGCCCTCGCACCTATCGCAGTCTCGGCGGTGGCCATGCCGGTCATACTCTTTTCGATCCAGCCCTGCGCAGAACTCTCCCTCCATCGTCAACCAAGCGGCCAGACCTCCGACAGATATTTCCAGTTGACAAAATAGTAGAGAACGAAAGCGGTGAAAAAGACCGCGACAAGGATATAGGTGCCGGGCAGATGCAAGGTTCCGGCATTGCCATATTCCTTAACCGCGCCGCTTACCTGCCGTTGCGGCATGGGGCCAAGCGACGCGAGGATGTTGCTGCCATCGACCTTCTTGCCAAACAGGACCGTGGCGACGGTAATGATCACGTAAAGCCCGCCGCCGATCGCCGCCAGAATGGCGAACATGCCGTTGAGCCCGAGCATCAGGAACGCCGTCGCCGGATAGTCGAACGAAAGCGGCGCATCGCTGAAAGTGATATCCCAATTGCGGCGCGACACGCCGAGCGTGCCGGCTCCCATCATGAACAGCGATATTCCGGCGACACCGATCGCGAACAGATAAGGCTGCCATTTGGCGAGCCCCGGCCAGACGACCTGGCGCTGAAAAATGAGCGGCAGCACCAGATAGGTCAGCGCCATGAAGGCCAGCGTCGTGCCGGCGACGACGGTGGCGTGGAAGTGTCCGGGCACGTAAAGCGTATTGTGCAGCATGATATTGATCTGCGCGGTGCCAAGCACGACGCCGGAAATCCCGCCGAGGAAGCCGAACATGACGAGCGACAGGAACATGCCCGCGAAGGCCGGGTTGCCCCACGGCGCTTTTCTCAGCCACTCGAAGACGCCGTTGACGAAGCCGTTCTTGCGCTGGGCCGCCTCGATGGCGCCGGGAACGGTCATGCCGTGAATGAGGCTGCCGAGCACGGCGAGATAGATCGCGTAGGAGGTGTTGAACACCTTCCATTCGGCGCTCAGCCCCGGCTCGACGAGCATATGATGCGCGCAGGCCAGTTGCAGAAATAGGATGTAAAGGAAAAACGCCGTCCGGCTGACCTTTTCAGACAAGGGCTTGGCGCCGACCACGATGGCGGCGATGGCATACCAGACCGCGACATGGGCGGAGACATTGATCTGCTGGGAGCTGTGTCCCATGGCCCACCAGACAAGCTTATACATGACCGAGTTGATTTCGGAGATGTAGCCCAGTGACCAGAGCCACGTGGGGATCAGAATAATCGCGCCGCTGGCGATGGTGAATATGGCGATGATACAGGCCGTGAGCGCGCCGAAAGTGACGAGCGGGATCGAACCTTCATAGGTTCCCTCGTCCTTGGCGATCACCAGGGTTCCGAGAAATATGAAACAGCCGAGCAGGGCGCCGACGGCGAACAGGATTAGGCCGAGATAAAAGTTGGGCGAAGCCTTCATCGGCACGTAGCTCGTAAACATCACGCTCGATTCGCCCTGGAGGACCGCGATGTTCGTCAAAAGACCGCCAATGACCATGAGCAGGAAACCCACCCAGGCGATCTTCGGCGTCGCCAGGCGGCAGTTCAACAGCACCGTAGAGGCAAAATAAAGAACGGCGATTTCAAAGAAGATGATCCACAGCAGCAGGACGTCGAGCCCGTGGGCGGTCAGCACAAGGTAAAACAGATCGGCCGGGAGGAGGTGCACCGCCGGCCAGCGCGTCAAGGCGACCAGAAGGCCGAATATGCCGCCAATGGCGAGGAACACGACCGCCGCCACCGCATTGAGCTTGATAAGACGCTCGGCCGCGAGATCGATCTTGAGTCCGGTCGCCGGGCACGTTCGGAACCTGGCCGCGATGCCGCCGATAACACCGGTTTCCACAGTGGTAATAGACATAGCCTGCCTCCCGCCCTATTTCGTTTTCGCCGAATCCACGACGTATATGCGGCCAACCATCGTGTGATGGCCGAGGCCGCAAAACTCATTGCAGACGACGCCGAACGTTCCTTTTTCGGTAGGGGTCAAGGTGATGACGTGCTCGACGCCGGGATGGACCTGAATGTTGATGTTGACCGGCTGCAGGGAAAATCCGTGCTGCCAATCAAGGGACGAGAGGTGAAGCCTGTAGGTCTGCCCTTTTTCAAGCTCGAGAACGGGCCACCATTGCCAAAGGCGGCCAAGCATGTAGACGTCGCCGCCGGCCGGCGGGCGGGCCACGGGATAGCCGGTATCGCCGTCCTCGCGGACCTTGAACTTCTCGGCGAATTTTTCCGTCCGCTCGGCGAACGAGTCGGGGCTTATCCGGTAGGCTTCCGTCGACAGATTCTGACGCCCCTCCAGGTGCCAGTAGACCATCATGGAGAACATGACGACGCCCCACAGAAAGGCAATCGCGATCCAAATAAGTTCGCCGCGCTCGATGCGCTCATTCCACCAAACGCGCGCTTCCGGAGGATGTATGGCCATGGCTCACCCCCTTATTTGGCGATCGGCATTTGTGTGAGCTCGATCAATCCCCACAGGATGTAGAATACGGTCGGGATCGTCACGCCCAGGAAGAGCAGGAGAAAAGGGTTGTCGAGAATCCGTTGCATTACCGGAATGCGTTCTGGCCGTTCGGCCTGTTCCGGCGCCGGGCCTGCCGTGTCACTGCCCATGGTGGTCCTCCCCGATCAGTTGACCTTCGCCCACTAGGCCAGCCTGGCCGTCGAGACGCCTTGACTTTCGTCAAGGCGATCATCGGCCGGCGCACGAAGAGACATTCCAAGGGAAGCGGCAAAAGAAAAGGCCGGCAGTGCTCAAGGGAGACCGCCGGCCGGGTTTTACCTTGCCAGGAAGGAGTGATCAGTAGATATCGTTGCGCGTATTGTAGACGTTGAATTTTCCGGTCGGCGTCACCAGACGTTTGTCAAGGATCACCGCTTTTTTCTTGAGCGTCTTGTCATCCACGACAACGATCGCCGATTGCTGTGTTTTCGCGTTCCAGACGGAAAACCAGATTTCGTCCCCCGCCTTGTTGAATTCGCCCTGTACGACCCGGCGCACGCCCTCGGAGATGCCCGACCAATCACCGATCGGCAGCACCTTGTACTTGGGCATCTTCTTGGTCAGATCCGCGACATTGAACACCGCGACGGACGAAGCGAGTTCGGCTTCCGGATTGAGAGGCGTGTCGACATAAAGATGCTTCGATTTCGGATGGCTCTTGACGAACAGCGAGCCGCCGCCCTGACCTTCAAGGGTCTGCACCACCTTCCAGGCCCGCTTTGGATGCTTTTTCGGATCCGTGCCGATCAGAGA
>CAYWBS010000102.1:0-8482 GCA_964456215.1 uncultured Hyphomicrobiaceae bacterium | reverse complement strand
CCGGCTGTTATCGCCGCGTAAAATGCAGCTCGGATATTTCCAGGTGATCGCCGAACCCGTCTCCACCTGCGTCCAGGAGATTTTGGAATTGTGGCCTCGGCAGTCACCACGCTTGGTGACGAAATTATAAACGCCGCCTTTGCCGTTCTTGTCGCCCGGGTACCAGTTCTGTACCGTTGAGTATTTTATTTGAGCATCATCATGGGCGATCAGTTCAACCACGGCCGCATGCAGCTGGTTTTCATCGCGCATCGGCGCCGTGCAGCCTTCAAGGTAACTGACATAGGCGCCCTTGTCGGCAATGATTAGCGTGCGCTCGAACTGTCCGGTGTTCTGCTCGTTTATGCGGAAATAGGTGGAAAGCTCCATCGGGCAGCGCACCCCTTCGGGGATGTAGACGAAGGAGCCGTCGGAGAACACGGCCGAATTCAGCGCTGCGTAGAAATTGTCGGATTTCGGCACCACCGAACCCAGATATTTCTTCACAAGCTCCGGATGTTCTCTCAAAGCCTCAGAGATCGCGCAGAAAATCACTCCGGCCTTGGCCAGCTCTTCCTTGAACGTCGTGACCACGGAAACGGAATCGAACACCGCGTCCACCGCCACCTTGCCGGACGCATATTCGCCGCCATTTTCCTCGTCGAGCGTGCTCGCCTCGCCCTGCTTGCGCACGCCGGCGAGGATTTCCTGTTCCTTCAAAGGTATGCCAAGCTTCGCATAAGTCGCCAGCAATTCCGGATCGACATCAGCGAGGTTCTTTGGCCCCTCGCTGTTCTTCGGCGCCGAATAATAATAAAGATCCTGAAAGTCAATCTTGGGATAATGCACCCGCGCCCATTTCGGCTCGTCCATCGTCAACCAGCGCCTGTAGGCGTCGAGACGCCATTCCAGCATCCAGCCCGGCTCTCTCTTTTTCTCGGAGATAAACCTCACAATGTCCTCACTGAGACCCTTGGGCGCTTTTACGGTCTCGATGTCGGTCGTAAAACCGTATTTATACTGATCGACATCGATCTCCTTGACCTGATCGATTGTCTCTTGAACTGCCGGCATCTCTTGTTTTCTCCGTTTACCGCTCGACCGCGACCTCTCCCGCCGCCGGTCATTAAGTTCATTGGTTCCTATGCCGCCGCCTGCTCCATTCGGGAGCGCTCATAAATCGCACTCCATGCGGCGATGAATTTTTCCACGTCTGTCGTTTTGCTGTTCCACCCAAAACTCACCCGCAACGCCGTGCCCGCCAGTTCCGGCTCGACACCCATCACTTTCAGCACATGGGAGGGCTCGATCTTCCCAGAAGAACAGGCCGACCCGGAGCTCACGGCAATCCCTGCGAGATCGAGCGCTATGAGCGCCGTCTCCGCTGCAACTCCGGCGGTTGCAAACAGGCTGGTATTCGGCAATCGGGAAACGTTCTTCGAAAAGATCCGCGCCTCCGGCGCTATCCGGCAAACATGGTTTTCGAGCGCATCGCGGAGCGCCGCGATGCGGGCCATATCCGCGAGACCCTCGCCTGCAAGTCTGGCCGCGACGCCGAAACCGGCGATCGCCGCGACATTTTCAGTGCCGGCGCGCCGCCTGAGTTCCTGCCCTCCGCCAGTCAGCAATGCCGCACCCAATGGCTGACTGTCGCGTCCGAGCACAATTGCGCCCGCCCCCTGCGGTCCGCCCATTTTGTGCGCGGAAAGTGTGAGAAAATCGACTCCCAGGGCCTCGATATCAATAGCGATCTTGCCGGCCGCCTGCACGCTGTCGCTGTGCACCACGCCACCAAGCTCGTGGACGAGGGAAACAATTTCCGCAACAGGCTGCAAAGCCCCCGTCTCATTGTTCGCCAACATCACCGAAACCAGGAACGGGGCGCCGCCGGTTTCATCGAGATGCGATTTTATCGCACTCCGTAGCGCCGCCAAATCGATGACGCCATCGCCGCCGACGGCGATGGCCGTCAACCGCTGGTCCCGGAACCGGCCGCCCATCAGCACCGACGGATGTTCGACAGCCGATATGAAGCAGCGCGCAAGGTCGGCCGGTACGTTTGAGTCCCGGGTCGCAATGACGTTTTCCGGCGCCAGTACCGTGACATTCGCCTCCGTGCCACCGCTCGTAAAGACGACCGAATTCGGATCGCCATTCACCAAATTCGCGATTTCATCCCGCGCCGCCTCGATAAGAGCACGCACTGAGCGGCCCTCTTTATGAATTGACGATGCGTTGCCGGTGAGCTCAAGCGCGGCGGCAACCGCATCTCGCACATCCGGCCTTATCGGAGCGCTCGCATTGTAGTCGAGATAAGTGCGGATCACGATTCATGCCCTCCGGGCTGGCGAAGGACGCCCGAGAACTCAGCGCTTTCCGCCAATTCTCCCAAGCGAACCTGCTGGCCCAACGTGCCATCCAAGACTTCCTGCAAGCTGACGGCACGCAAAAATGATATTAGATGATCTCCGAGCGCATCCCAAAGGTCGTGGGTCAAACACCGGTCTGAACCGATGCATCCCATCCCTACAACACCTGAACAGCGTGTCATTTTCACCGGCTCGTCGACTGCGGCCATGATTGCTTCGATGGCTATCTTGGCGGGAGAGCGGGTCAACACATATCCGCCGCCGGGACCACGCAACCCGCGGACAAGACCAGCCCGGCCAAGCTTCAAGAAAAGCTGTTCCAGATAGTTGAGGGATATATTCTGGCGATCCGAAATCTCCGCCAAAGGCACCGGCGCGCCGCTTTGATGATGGGCGAGATCCGCCATTGCCATGACTGCATATCGCCCTTTGGTACTCAGTCTCATGCTAATGAAGTCTCTCACCCACTTAAATCACGCCACACTGACAGTTAGTCTTGCCTCCGCCCCTGCATTTCGTGCTATGAACGGCAGTTTAGGCGACAGGCCCGCTTAAACGATCATGTGATATTTTTTCGAATGATTCTAAAGAAGCATATAGAATTCTTGACTTGCAGAGTCAAGAATTTTGCGCGCCGCTCGCTACCACATTCCAATATTTTTTGGCTGTAGGATGGAATGTTTGGCGCGACCGCACGCCAAGACCGTTGGGCCTCCCCCGAGCAGCCGGTACAAACGACACGAGGCAAAATGCCGGAGATTATTATCAACGGTCCCGCAGGCCGGTTAGAAGCCCGTTATCACCAGATTCCGGGGAACGATTCTCCCATTGCCATTGTTCTGCACCCCCACCCTCAATTCGGCGGAACGATGAACAATCAGATCGTCTACAATCTCTACTATACGTTCGCGGAGCGAGGATTTTCGGTTCTTCGCTTCAATTTTCGGGGCGTCGGACGCAGCCAGGGCCTGTTTGACAACGGAGCCGGTGAACTCTCCGATGCGGCGACCGCGCTTGACTGGCTGCAATCGTATAATAGCGATGCACGATCCTGCTGGATTGCCGGGGTCTCGTTCGGTTCCTGGATATCCATGCAACTGCTGATGCGCCGGCCGGAAATCGAAGGGTTTATATCGGTGGCGCCGCCGGCAAATCTCTATGATTTCAGTTTTCTCGCCCCTTGCCCCTCATCCGGCCTGATGATCAACGGCGATGATGACCGCGTTGTTCCCCCTGAGTCGGTGGTTGAACTTGTCAAAAAGCTGAAGACGCAAAAAGGCATCATCATCGATCATGAGGTCATTGCAGGCGCAAATCATTTCTTCGAGGGCAAGGTCGATGAGCTTATGGAGATTATCAACACCTATCTTGATAAACGGCTAGGCGCGGCAAAGGAAACTGCCGCCTAAACTGAATTGCGCTTATGCCCGGCCGGTTCCCGCCATGCCGCACCGGGTCGCGCAAACCGATTTGTCACTATCAAATGGTTCTATTTGGTCGGAACACGCCCTAGATTGCACGTTAAGCTGCATCAGACCATCCATCGACGCACCGCTCATCAATCCGATAGCCCAAAGACCACCATGCATAGGATCGCTTGGCGCGGCGTTTCAATTAATCTTTCAAATCGGCCCGAAGACCTGCTAAACCGCCCCGGCCGGCGGCGCGAAATGGCGAACCGCCGCGCCGCGATACTTTCGAGACCTTCAGGCAGCATACAGGTGCCCGCACATGGGTTCATTCAAATCCGACTTTCTGGGCGTCCTCCAAGAACGGGGGTACATTCATCAATGCACCGATGAAGCGGCTCTCGATGCGCTCGCCAGGAACAAGCCGATCACTGCCTATATCGGCTTCGATTGTACGGCGTCAAGTCTTCACGCCGGCAGCCTTCTCGGCATCATGATGCTGAGAATATTGCAGAAAACCGGTCATAAACCGATTGTGTTGATGGGGGGCGGAACCACGAAGGTGGGGGATCCTTCCGGCAAGGATGAGTCCCGCCAGTTGCTCAGCGATGCCGACATCGCCCGGAACCTGGAGGGAATCAAGCGCGTATTCGGACGGTTCCTGACCTTTGGCGACGGACCGGCGGACGCGCTGATGATCAACAATGCCGACTGGCTGGACGAGTTGAGCTACATCGCATTTTTGCGCGATTACGGCCGGCATTTCACAATAAACCGCATGCTGACCTTCGATTCGGTAAAGCTGCGGCTGGAGCGCGAGCAGCCGCTGACATTCCTTGAATTCAACTACATGATCCTGCAAGCCTATGACTTCGTCGAACTCTCGAGGCGCTTTGATTGCGTGTTGCAAATGGGTGGCTCGGATCAATGGGGAAATATTGTCAACGGCATTGAACTTGCCCGTCGGGTCGACGGACGTGAGCTTTACGGCCTGACAACCGCACTGCTCACGACGTCATCGGGAGCGAAAATGGGGAAAACGGCGGAAGGCGCAGTTTGGCTCGATGACGACATGTTGAGCGCCTATGACTATTGGCAATATTGGCGGAACACCGAGGATGCCGATGTCGAACGGTTCCTACGGCTCTTTACCGAACTTCCCATGGATGAAATCGCTCGGCTGGGCGCGTTACAGGATACGGAGATCAACGAAGCGAAAAAGATTCTCGCAACCGAGGCTACCGCCCTGGCCCACGGCCGGGAAGCTGCCGATGCGGCGGCCGATACGGCCCGCCAGACATTTGAGCACGGCGCCATGGCCGAAGGCCTGCCAACCGTCGAAATTCCCAGCGGCAAACTCGAGGACGGTCTGGGCGTGCTTTCGGCATTCGTATGTGCCGGCCTTGCGAAGACGAACGGCGAGGCCCGCCGTCACATTCGCGGCGGCGGCGCACGGGTCAACGGAGCCCAGGTCACCGATGAACGGGGAGAACTTTCTCCGAATGATTTGTCGGATGACGGCGTGATTATGCTTTCCGTGGGAAAGAAACGCCATGTACTCCTGAAGCCCGTATAGGTCAGCCCACGATGACCGCTCGCGTGCAGGTATTCCTCACCGGTCGCGATTGGCCGTCGCCCGGCGGTTGCCGACAGCCTCTTTCTCCGATCGGGGCGAAATTTTCGGCGGCGATCTGCCAGAATCAAACAGCAATTGACGAAGGAATCCCGGCGCCACGATCGAAACGGGATTCACAAGAACCTGAGGCGACTCCATCTTGCCCTGCACGGCAAACGTTATTCCGATTAACTCCTCGTCACGGCTGCCACCCAGCAGCGGGCCGATTATGGGCAATTGACCCGGTACGGAGTTCAGCCCGTACAGGGGGCTATAGGTTCCGCTGAGGTCGATGTTCTTGCTTGCAAAGTCGACCTGTCCGCGCATTGTCGCTCCAAGTGCCGGACCCTTAATGATCGAATCCTGAAAAACAAACTGGCCAAGGCCGACGGCAAACGGCACCTGCATGTATTGAAAGAAGATCTTCTGTCTCTGCACTGGCTGGCGCCGCCGCCTAGGGGTCGCTTCTTCCCCCACAGTTCCTCCTCCGTCGGGGAAGGAATTCGCCAAAACTTCGCGAACAACAGGATCGCCAAGAATATTGAAATCCCGAACCCATAGAGTTCCGGTTTTTTCCGCGTCCCCCTTGCCATCTAAATCCACCTGAAGCTTGGCTTCTCCACCCTGGACGCTTGGATAAAATCCGATCAGGCGAAATGCGTCGCCGGCATCCTCGGCGTGCGCGCGCAGCTCGCGCGGCTGGTTCGGCTTGTCCAGAAGTTGGACGGCGACCGGTTTATGGCCATTCAGTTTGCCACTGGCTTTGACGGTTATGAGCTTTCCCGCCCGTTTCGCGATGTCGATGCTGACATCCTTCAGGGTCGTAGCTGAATATCCCACCACCGTTCCGATTTCGGCGTGAAGCCTGAGATCGCCACGAAACCGTGGTTCAGGCAGCTCTTTCTCCGTCAGCCGCCCAGCCGAGAACAGCGAGCGGAAAAACTGCCGCCCGTCATAGGTTTCACCCTTGGCCGCGACCTGCCACACATTCTCGGCCGACCGCTTCCCGGAAATTTCCAATTGCGTAATGAGGTTCAGCGAAAATTTCGGAAAATAAAATTCCCTGATCTGGTTGTTCCCGTCGACAGCGATCCAGCCGTCGATCCCAATATCGTTGCCGATAATCTTGAAATTCTCCAGAACCGTCTCCCCGCCTTTTTTAACTAAATCGAATTCGATAACGGCGGCGCGTCCCGGCAATTTCCGCCAGGCCAAATTTGTCAATATGAGCTCACCATTGCCGACATCGGCATGCAAATGAACCTTGAGCTGACCGGAAAGACTTGGCCGGATCGTAATTTCAACCGGGACATCGCCAATGATCATATGCTCGACCTGTAGCCCCAATTGCTTTCTGGCCGAGGAGTCAAACACGCCGTAAAGCCGCAGTGCGGGCTGCTTGTCGGCCGGCGCTGCAAATATCCTTTGCCAGGTCAGTTTCGCCGGGACTCCATTCAGATAAAGTTCGCCATGGGCGTCGATCGCCTTTTCCGTCAGTCCGAAATCCAGGGAACCGCCCGTTACCTTGACCGCTTCAAATAAGCCCTCGAATTTTGCCTCGCGAAGTTTTACGTCGCCGGCCATCCGCAAGTTCTTGAATTTGAGATCTTTCAACAGCGGCATCGCAATTCGGAAGTCGGCATTCACGACACCGCCGGTCTTGGACGGCTTTATTCCAACTTCCTTGACGTAGCCAAGCGGCTCGTGATCCAGGAATTCGAGCACGGCAGGAGCCGACGCTTGAGCCTTGAAGACGACATTACCTTGCGGGGTATCCGGACGCAGATCATCGATCGCGAACCGGCCGTCGCTGACGTTGATCGTCTTGCCGCTTGGCGTCACGACGCGGGCCTTGGGAACAACAAATGCCATCCTTCGACCCAAAACCTGAACACGTGCCGCATCCGTCACAATGGGCAGGAGCCCTTTGATAAAATGGATTTCGACACCGGAAACCGGCATATCGAATGCCAGCGCATCGTCGGGAACGTCCGCACCTTCGCCGATTTGGGCCAGCAGACCGGCAGGAACGCGGATGCGTACCTGGCCGCCATGTATTTGTCCCCTGGCGATACGCCTTCCGACCCAGTCGCGCGCGCCGGGCGCCAGAAATCGCGGCCAAATACGCTTCAAGTGATCAACCGGCATCGCACTAAATTTTCCGTCCAGGACAAGTTCGGGGGAGCCTGCGCCTTCCGTCAGGCTGCCGCTGAACTCAAGCTGGGCCCCCGCCATTTGCAGGTTCATACGTCCAAGCTCAAGGCGCCCCTTGCCTGGCAAAATCCGTCCCTGCGCCGTCCAAACGTCCAACGGCACCGCCGAAACGCCGAATTCTTCGGCGGCAAATGTGCCGTCATGAGCCTTCAGCGAGAATATCCAACTGTTGTCCTTGTTCTCAGCTGTCTTCTTCGGGCGCATGTCACCACTAATCGTAACCCGGCTTTCGCCCCACTGGAGAGTGGACGGCAATATTTGCACGCGTCCTGCGGACCGATCGTAGCGGGCATGCAGGACGCCCTCATCGACGAGCATCGACCCCTCTTCGCTCCAAGGCACCTTGATATGTCCGGCGGACAACACGACTTTCGCCTCGGCGTCGAGCAAATCGCCCGTTCTCGACAGGCTGAGATCGATCCTGCCATTGACCGGCATGTCAATTGCATTGAGTAAGGCCAGCGCCGGGATATCGGCGGCCAGCCACTTAGGTACGAAATCCGTTAGCAGCGCCGTAAAATTCAGACGATTTTCCTTTTGCAATTGCTCCGTGCGAAAGCCAAACGACCAAGTGCCATGTGATGACGCAATGTCCGCCTCTCCGGTAATAGTGCTCCGCTTCTTCTTATGGCTGAGCCTTATCGAGATTCTTGGTACGCGCCAAAAACTCTGTTTTTCACCGTGATCGAAGATGACGACGGCATCACGAACGCCGAAGTTGGCGAGATAGGCGGTCGCCGTTTTCCGTTTTCTGAACCGTTGGAGCGCCTTATATGACGCTTGTACCAAATCGATTTGCCGCGCCTGTGCCGCGGAAAACGTTTCGCCGAGCCGTTTGCTAAAGGCCGGCTCTTCGCCGCCGGATATCGTGGCGTCCGATGCAGGGGTCTGGTCAC
>CAYWBS010000101.1:0-8509 GCA_964456215.1 uncultured Hyphomicrobiaceae bacterium | reverse complement strand
TCCCTATACCTATGACGACGCCCTGAACTTCATCGCCGCGGTCGGCGACGAGCCAGTCTTCGCAATCACATTCAATAGGCGGTTGATCGGTTGCATGGGAATTCATCGCGCGGAGAAGGGTGAGGCGGAAATCGGCTATTGGCTCGGCAAGGCCTGGTGGGGGCGGGGTTTCGCGACGGAGGCCGCGCGGAAAATCATACGTTACGGTTTCCATACGTTGGGCTTAAGCCGTATCGTCGCCGGTCACTTCAGCGATAATCCGGCATCGAAACGGGTTTTGCGGAAATGCGGTTTCCAGGCCACCGGCCAGCAGCAGCGGTTCAGCGCTTCTCGGGACAAGGAAGCTACCTGCAACATGTACGCCCTCGATCGCGACGCCGCCGAGCGGCAGGGGCTGATTTGAAAGCCGATGAAATTCCTCGACCAGGCACGCGTCTTTATCCGCTCGGGAGACGGCGGCAACGGCTGCCTCAGCTTCCGCCGCGAGAAATATGTCGAGTTCGGCGGCCCCGACGGCGGTGACGGCGGGCGCGGCGGCGACGTCTGGGCGGAATGCGTGGACAATCTCAATACGCTGATCGATTTCCGCTACCGCCAGCACCACAAGGCGGGCAAGGGCGGCCATGGCATGGGCAGGAACCGGTCCGGCGCCAAGGGCGAGGATGTCGTCCTCAAAGTGCCGCCCGGAACCCAGATCTTTGCGGAAGACAACGAGACTTTGATCGCCGACCTGACCGAGCCCGGCGCCAGCACCTTGCTCGCCAAAGGCGGCAATGGCGGTTTCGGCAACGCGCACTTCAAGTCCTCGACAAATCAGGCGCCGAGGCGCGTCAATCCCGGCGCGCCCGGCGAGGAGCTGACCATCTGGCTGCGGCTCAAGCTGATCGCCGATGCCGGCATTGTCGGTCTGCCCAATGCCGGCAAATCGACGTTTCTGGCGGCGGTTTCCGCCGCCAAGCCGAAAATCGCCGATTATCCGTTCACGACGCTGCATCCGAATCTGGGCGTCGTCATTGCCGGAGAAACGGATTTTGTTCTCGCCGACATTCCCGGCCTGATCGAAGGGGCTCATGAAGGGGCCGGCGTCGGCGACCGCTTCCTCGGCCATATCGAGCGCTGCCGCGTCATCCTCCATTTGATCGATGTGACCGAACCCGACCCGGTTGCCGCCTACCGGACAGTGCGGTCGGAGCTTGACGCTTATGGCGGCGGACTTGAGGATAAGCCGGAGATCGTCGCGCTTGCCAAATGCGATGCGCTGTCCGAGGCGGAGGCCGGGGAGAAATCGGAAAGGCTCGCCCCAATATTGGGCACTCGGCCGGAGCGCGTTTCCGCCGCGTCAGGGCTCAACATGGACAGGATATGCCACCAGATAGCGGACGCCGTCAAAGCCGCCAGGGCAGCTGAAAAGCGGGAGCGGCAGGCGGTCGCAAACGGACAGGCGGGCTGGCGGCCATGAGAAAGGAATGGCGGAACGCCAGGCGCATCGTCGTCAAGATCGGCTCGTCGCTGTTGACCGAGCCGGCCTCCGGAAAACTCAAGACCGGCTGGCTCGCCTCCTTGGCGGAAGATATCGCGGCGCTGAAAACGGCCGGCAAGAATGTGATCGTCGTCTCCTCCGGCGCCATCGCCCTTGGCCGGAACGTCCTGAAATTGCCGCCGGGACCGCTCAACCTCGAAGACAGCCAGGCGGCCGCCGCGGTCGGCCAGATCGGCCTCGCCCATGGCTATCAGAACATTTTCCAGGCCCTCGGCATGAACGTCGCGCAGATATTGCTGACGCTCGGCGATACCGAGGAGCGGCGGCGCTATCTGAACGCGCGCAACACCATCGAAACGCTGTTGCGCCATGGCGCGGTTCCGGTCGTCAATGAGAATGACACGGTGGCGACGTCGGAAATCCGTTATGGCGACAATGACCGTCTGGCCGCCCGGGTCGCGAGCATGATGAGCTGCGATTGCCTGGTGCTGCTGTCGGACGTCGATGGCCTTTATACGACGCCGCCCGGCAGGACGCCCGCCGGCAAGCGCCTCGGCGTGGTGCCTGAGATTACGCCGGAGATCGAAGCCATGGCCGGCGACACCGGTACGGAGCTTTCCCGCGGCGGCATGGTCACCAAGATCGAGGCCGCCAAGGCCGCCGTTGCCGCCGGCGCCCATATGGTCATCGCCGCCGGCAAGGTCATGCATCCCCTGAAGCGGCTCGAACAAGGCGGTCCCTGCACCTGGTTCGTGGCGCATGCCAATCCGGCGGCGTCGCGCAAGAGATGGATCGCCGGCGCGCTGGAGCCGAAAGGCGCGATCATTATCGACAGCGGGGCGGCGGACGCGCTACAAGATGGCAAGAGCCTGCTGCCGGCCGGCATCGTTCGCCTGGAAGGGAAATTCGAGCGCGGCGACGCCGTTGTCATCCACACCGTCGACGGCAGGGATATCGGGCGCGGTTTGGCGGCTTACGGATTGGCGGATGGGCAAAAGATCGCCGGGCATCAGAGCCGGGAGATCGAGGAGATCCTCGGTTACCGCGGCCGCAGCGAATTCATTCACCGCGACGATCTGACACTGAAGCGCAAATAGGGCGGAGCTGATGGCACTGGAAGCTGCATTGGAGCGGAAGGCCGGCCGGGATGTCCCGGCCGAGATCATGGAAGTCGGCAGGAACGCCCGCCTGGCGGCGCGCGATCTCGCCGACCGGCCGCGCGCCGACAAGGATCGCGCCCTCAATGCCATGGCGGCCGCTCTCCGCGAACATTCCGATGACATCCTTGCGGCAAACGCCCGCGATATCAAAGCCGCCAAGGAGGCGGGCCGGCCGGATGCCTTCATTGACCGCCTGACGCTGGCACCCGACCGCGTCGAAGCGATGGCCAAAGGGCTGGAGGAGATCGCCGCGCTCACCGATCCGGTGGGCACCGTGCTTGCCGAGTGGGAGCGGCCGAATGGCCTGAAAATTCAGCGCGTCCGCACCCCCCTCGGCGTTATCGGCATGATTTATGAGAGCCGGCCGAATGTGACGGCGGATGCCGGCGGATTGTGCCTCAAGGCCGGCAATGCCGTCGTCCTCCGTGGCGGCTCGGAGGCGCAGCACACCAATCGCGCCATACTTGATTGTCTGAGGCGGGGCCTCATCGCGGCCGGCCTCACGGAATTCGCCATTCAGATGATACCGACCACCGACAGATCAGTGGTCGGCGCGATGCTCGGCGGCCTTGGCGGCACCATCGATGTCATCGTTCCCCGCGGCGGCAAGAGCCTGGTCGCCCGCGTGCAGGAGGAGGCGCGGGTCCCGGTCTTCGCCCATCTCGAAGGCATTTGCCACGTCTATGTCGACAAGGACGCGGAACTCGATATGGCGCGCGATATCCTGGTTAACGCCAAGATGCGGCGGACGGGAATTTGCGGCGCCGCCGAGACATTGCTGGTCGATCGGGCCGCGGCGCCGACCCATCTCGCGCCTTTGATAGCGGCGCTGATCGATGCCGGATCTGAGGTGCGCGGCGATGCGGAGGCGCGCCGCGCCGATGCCCGGGTCGTGCCCGCAAGCGAAAAGGATTGGTCGACGGAATATCTCGACGCCATCATCTCGGTGAAGATCGTCGACGGCGTTGGCGGGGCGATCGACCATATCGCCAAATATGGCTCGCAACATACCGACAGCATCGTGACCGGGAACAGGCAGGCCGCCGAAACATTCCTCAAAAAGGTCGACAGCGCCATCGTTCTGCACAACGCCTCGACCCAGTTCGCCGATGGCGGCGAATTCGGCATGGGCGCGGAAATCGGCATCGCCACCGGCAAGATGCATGCGCGCGGACCGGTCGGCGTCGAGCAGCTGACGAGCTTCAAATATGTCGTGCGCGGCGCCGGCCAGACCAGGCCCCGCTAGCCCGATGGTTTAAATCTTCCCGGAGGCATCCACTTCCGGCCCAAGTGACGGACCCTCGAAGGCCGCAATGATCCGCACGCCTCCCGCTTCAGACACAATGACCATCGGCCTTCTCGGCGGTTCCTTCAATCCGCCCCATATGGGCCACCGCCATATCAGCCTGATCGCCCTCAAACGGCTCGGGCTCGATCGCATATGGTGGATCGTGACGCCGGGCAATCCGCTGAAATCCCATGATCAGCTGGCGCCGCTCGCCGAACGGATGGCGCGGTCTCGGGCCCTCGCCCGCCATCCGCGCATCGATGTCACGTCCTTTGAGACGGATCTGCCGGCGCCCTATTCCTATGACACCATCAGGGCGCTGCGCCGGCGCTTTCCGGCGACCGGTTTTGTGTGGGTCATCGGCGCCGACAATCTGGCGGATTTTCACCGCTGGCGGAATTGGGAAGGAATTTTTTCCCTGGTTCCGATCGCGGTCATCGACAGGCCCGGCTACCGCCTCAAGGCCTGGGCGTCGAAAGCCGCACGAAAATTCCGCGCCGCCTATATCGAGGACGCCGACGCGAAGGGTCTTGCCCTGCTAAAGCCGCCGGCCTGGACCATGCTCACCGCGCCGCTCTCGCCTCTGTCGTCGACGGAAATTCGCGGCATTCGGTAGCTGAGCCGCTGCCTCCGCCTGCCGGGAAAAGTACCGACCTGGCATCCATTGGGAGGAATTCATCGGCAGGCCGCAACGGTCCAAAATCAATTGTCCGGCCGTGCCGCTGCCCGTCGCGCATACCCTAGAAGAAGCGCGAATGCCGGAGCCGCCGACAATCTCCCGTTAACCGCATGTTAAGAGGCCGATGCCAGTATTTTCCCGTTAAAGTTGACGTTTTCAACCATAAGTCAGCCAGACATTGGAAAACCCCCGCAGTTTCCCGGGGGTTTTCTTATGCCATGACGGAATGACGGATTTCCGCCAATTCGCTCCGCGGTTCCGTGACGGCCGCCCGAAAACGCTTTCGAGCGCCGGCGCCGGCACGGAATTGATAGGCGTCGGCGGTGGGCGCAGGAGGCCTGATCGCATTGAACGACAGAGGGGACGTTTCGCCGGACAACTGCATTTGGCAGGACCTACACGCGGCGCGCCATCTGTGGGATACTGGCCATCGCCGACCATCGCGTTGGCAATCGTGGATGCCATTGCCCGACTGAATGCGATCGACGACTGATTGGAGCGAAAATGGCCCTATCGATTACCCCCCTTTCCGGCCCTCTTGGCGCCGAAGTCACCGGTGTCGATCTTTCGAAGGGCGTGACGGCTGCGGACATTGCCGCCATGGACGAGGCCATGACCGAACATCTCCTTCTCGTCATCCGCGATCAAACCCTCGATCCTGACGAGCTTCTGGCGGCGATCCGTCTTTTCGGCGAAACGATGCAGCAGCATCTTTCCGAGATGCTGATGGACGGCCACCCGGAAATCGCCGTCCTCGACAGCCGCAATTCGATGGTCGAGCCGGACGGAACGGCGATACCGATCGGCTCGCGGGACTGGCACACCGATCACACCAACCATGCCCGGCCGCCGAAAATGACGGCACTCTACGCGGTAACCTTGCCGCGCTCGGGCGGCGGCGACACGAGCTTTGCCAATATGCACCTGGCATATGAGGCGCTGCCGGCCGCGATGCGGGCCGAGCTCGACAAATTGAAAACCCACAACAAGATCGAGGACTACGCCTACGTCAATTCGACCGACAAGGAGCGCTTCGGCAGCGTTCAGATGCATCCGCTGATTTGCACGCATCCCGTCACCGGCCGGAAGGCGATCTACATTCACCCCGGCAAGACCGTTAAGTTCGACGGCATCGAGCCCGATGAAAGCCGGGCCCTTATCGGTAATCTCATGGAGCGGATCATTCAGCCGGAGATTATCTACCGCCACAAATGGCGGACCGGCGATCTGGCGTTGTGGGACAACCGGTCGCTTCTCCATATCGCCCATCGCGACTATAACGCCGGTGAAGGCCGCATCATGCACCGGGTCATTCTCGCCGGCGATGTTCCCTTCTAACCAGCTGAAAACGCTTATAAAACCGTCAATTCCCTGACGCCTGTCCGGAGCTGTTTAGACTGTTTGGCACTCAGCCCTTGACACTGCTAACAAAGTTACCTATGTCGGCGCTTGAGAGCTCGGAATTCAGGGCTCTACCGTGTTTCCAGGACAGGTGGGCACCGGTTTTCCGTCCGGAAACACGAAACATCAAAGGGTCGGAGTGTTTGAGCGAACCACCGAAAAGCGAAAACACTCAAGAGCGTGATCCCGGAAAGTGGAAACCGGTTTTTGGAAAAAATCGTGTTCGAGCAGAACTTGGAGCGGGGTCACGGTTCCATCGAACGTGGTGAGGCTCGAAGAGAAAGCCAGCACTCATTGGTTAGGACCGAAAAGGAGGTTTGCATATGAAATTTCGTCCGCTGCACGACCGTGTCGTGGTTCGCCGCATAGAAGACGATGACAAGACGTCCGGCGGCATCATCATTCCGGAGACGGCGAAGGAAAAACCCGTTCAGGGCGAAGTTATCGCGGTCGGACCGGGCGCCAGGAACGACAAGGGCGAGGTTCAGCCGCTCGATGTCAAGACCGGCGACCGGGTGCTTTACGGCAAATGGTCCGGCACGGAAGTCAAGATCGACGGGGAAGACTACCTGATCATGAAGGAAAGCGACATCCTGGGCGTTATCGTTGGAGCGAAAGCGGTCAAGGCCGCCGCCTAAGGATGCCGGCCATGGCGCTGGGCGGTAAGGTCAGCCGTGCGGTGACCCGCCCGTCATTCGCTAGTCCAGCCGCACGGGCAATTGGAATTATCTGATACAACGGAGATATGAAACAATGTCTGCGAAAGAAATTAGATTTTCTCATGACGCCCGCACACGCATGTTGCGCGGCGTCGATATCCTGGCGGACGCAGTCAAGATAACGCTCGGACCGAAGGGCCGCAATGTGGTCCTTGAAAAAACTTTCGGAGCGCCCCGCGTCACCAAGGACGGCGTGACGGTCGCCAAGGAAATCGAGCTTGAGGACAAGTTCGAAAATATGGGCGCGCAAATGGTTCGCGAGGTCGCCTCCAAGACAAGTGACATCGCGGGAGACGGCACGACAACGGCAACCGTCCTGGCTCAGGCGATCGTCCGGGAAGGCTCGAAGTCCGTCACCGCCGGCGCCAACCCGATGGATCTGAAACGCGGTGTTGAGCAGGCGGTCAACGCCATCGTCGCTGATTTGGAATCTCACTCCCGGAAGGTTACGTCGAGTGAAGAGATCGCCCAGGTCGGCACGATTTCGGCGAATGGCGATAGGGAAGTCGGGCGGATGATCGCCGAGGCCATGGAGAAAGTCGGCAATGACGGCGTGATAACCGTCGAGGAGGCGAAAAGCCTGGAAACGGAGCTTGAAGTCGTCGAAGGCATGCAGTTCGACCGCGGCTACCTGTCGCCCTATTTCGTGACCGACACGGAAAAAATGAGAGCCGAACTCGAAGACCCCTATGTGCTCATCCATGAGAAGAAACTGGCGAACCTGCAGGCTCTTCTCCCCGTCCTCGAGTCGATCGTAAAGTCCGGCAAACCGCTGCTGGTGATCGCTGAAGACGTGGAGGGCGAGGCGCTCGCCACACTGGTCGTCAACAAGCTTCGTGGCGGACTGAAGGTGGCGGCCGTCAAGGCGCCTGGCTTCGGAGACCGCCGCAAGGCCATGCTCCAGGATATCGCCATCCTGACGGGCGGTCAGGTGATCTCCGAGGATCTCGGCATCAAGCTCGAAAACGTCACGCTCGACATGCTCGGCAAGGCGAAGAGAGTGTCGATCACCAAGGACGACACGACGATCGTCGACGGTGCCGGCGACACATCCGAGATCAAGGCCCGCGTCGGCCAGATCCGCCAGCAGATCGAGGACACGACGTCCGATTATGATCGCGAGAAGCTCCAGGAGCGGATGGCCAAGCTTGCCGGCGGCGTCGCGGTAATCAAGGTCGGTGGTGTCACGGAAATCGAGGTCAAGGAGCGCAAAGACCGGGTCGACGACGCCTTGAACGCCACCCGGGCGGCGGTCGAGGAAGGTATTTTGCCCGGCGGCGGCGTCGCCCTGCTCCGCGCTGCCCAAGCGCTGAATGACATCAAGGCCGTCAATGACGATCAGAAGGCCGGAATAAGCATTGTTCGCAAGGCGATCCAGTTCCCGGCCCGTCTCATTGCCGAAAATGCCGGCGAGGACGGCTCGGTGATCATCGGCAAGATCCTTGAAAACGAGGATTATGATTTTGGCTTCGACGCCCAGACCGGTGAATATGTCGACATGTTCGAGCGTGGCGTTATCGACCCGACAAAGGTCGTGCGCGCCGCATTGCAGGACGCCTCCTCGGTGGCGGGCCTCCTGATCACGACCGAAGCCATGGTGGCGGAACTGCCGAAAAAGGAAACTTCGCCGATGGGCCATCCGGGCGCCGGAATGGACTTCTAGCGAATTGCAGACCGGGAGATTGCGCGGGCGGGTTCCGCGCAATCTCATCCTTACAGTGTTTCCGGGAAAAGCGGGCACCGGTTTTCCGTCCGGAAACACGAAAAATCAAAGGATCAGAG
>CAYWBS010000100.1:0-8614 GCA_964456215.1 uncultured Hyphomicrobiaceae bacterium | reverse complement strand
GCGAATGGCGTATAAACCTGTCCCAGCCCATCGACCAGTGTGCGTCGCCAAGCCAAATTCGCAATCACCCGATTTGAATCTGTTCCGTCGTCCCGCGATAGGCTCAACACATTCGTATCCAGGCTCAGTTCGCCGCCAAGCACTGGTTTGCCGAACACATAGCTATAGTCGACGACCGGATGCACGGTGGATTCAGCGTTTGACACGTCTGCCGAAGTCAAGCCGCCGAACTGATAAAGGTTGGCCTCGAAATAATTCCGGTCGTGTTGACCAATGAGGTAGACCTTTGAGATCCGGTTCGTCCGTAGGATGCTGTCGAGGTCGTAGAAGCGGCGGAACGTGTCATCCGTCTCGTAAGTCACGTCCCAGCCCCAGTTCCACCAACTCCCGATGCTGAACGCTCCTTGAGACTCGATGCTGCCGCGAAAATTGTCGTCGCTGGGCGACAGCGCTTTCGAGTTCGTTTCGTCGATGCCAACGATCTCGACGCGATAGGAGCCGTTCTTCAGACGATGGCGCCACTCCCCTTTCCACAGTACGCCGCGCTCAGACGTGTAACGTGGGGAGAAGGTGAAATCATAGTTCGGGGCAAGGGCGAAAAAATACGGGATCTCTGTCGTGAATCCAAGGTCATCAGACTGGCTATATTTGGGCAATAGAAACCCGGATCTGCGCTTCACAGAAGGATCCGGGTGGGCAAAATAGGGCAGATACGCGACAGGGACCCCGAAAAACTCCAACGCCGCATTCTCATAGTAGATACGGCCTTCAGACTTTTTGTGAGTAATCTTGCCGGCTCTAATCCGCCAGAGAGGCGGCTTATTCGGCTTGTCCTTGCATTCCTTACAGGGTGTGAATACTCCCCGCTCAAATACCGTCGTATCGCCGTCGATGCGCGTTGCCCGTTCGGCGGCGATCCGGGAATCGTCAGTCGTTACGATTCTCAGCGATCGAAGAAAACCGTCGCGAAAATCGTCGGTAAGAGTAATCCGCTCGGCATTGACGATGGCGCCGTTTGGCTCCTTGATCCGCACATTGCCTTCTGCCGCCAGCGTATTCCTGCTTTGATCGTAAACGACCTTATCGGCTAGTAACGTATAGTTGTTGTAGTAGATCTCGACATTGCCCTCGGCGGTGACCCGGTTGTTCCGGTTATCGTAGCTCACCTCATCAGCCTGCAGCAGCATCGGCTTCTTGTTGTCGATCCCGGGCAGGGAGCCTTGCAGCAGATGGCCTTGCGCATATGCGTTGTCGAACTCGTGGAAAGCACTGCCACACGTCAAACAGAACAAAACAGCGAGTGGAAACAGCAGCCGGCCAATACGCTGTCCACGGGGTTTCCGGAGAACGGGAAATATCTGGCAATGATTAAGCATTACTCTTATCCGTCCTCCTGATGCAGAAGCACGGTCATGGCCAGAGCGCCCGCGACGATGACGGGCGTCCACACGCACACCATCGGCGACGCAAGCCCCGAATTGCCGAAGTTACGTGATACTTCCAAAAACATAAAAAACGCGATTCCCGAACCCAATCCCGTAACAATAAAGGTTTGAATGTTGCCAAACCGAAACGCACGCAGGGAGCATGTCGCGGCCAGCAGCACCATGGCGATCAGCAGCGCAGGTCGCGACAACAGCATCTGATATTGAACCTTGTAACGGGTCGCCGGCAATCCGGCATTTTCCGCAATGTTGATAAAGTTTGGTAGGTCCCAAAACGAGATGGTCTCGACTGATCCGATCGCATCCTTGACCTGTGTCGGCGTCAGATAGGTGCTCAGCGCGTATTTGCCGTAACGCTCCGGGCGGCGATTCATGCCGCTCACCAAAACGTCGTGCAGCTCCCAGCGCCCATCATTGAGATCCGCCCTGCTGGCATCGATGCGCTCGACAAAATGCTTGTCGCGATCAAATTGCAGTAGGGTGACGCCGGCCAGATGCATGCCATGGCTGGCCGTCGACTTCGCATAGATAACGGATTGGCCGTCCCTGCCGTCCTGACGCAACCAGGCGCCGCCCGTTTTGGTTTTCAGAAGAGTGGTTTTTTTTCCGAATGCCGAATCGTAAATTTGCTCCGATGCTGATTTGGCGATCGCCGCGATCGGGTTATATACGGTGACCGCGATGGTGCCGAAAAAAGCAGCGACTAGGACACCGGAAAGAATGAATTGCCAAACGGACATTCCCGCCGCCCGGATCACAATGAGTTCGCTTTTTCGGCTCAGTAGCAAAAATGCACCAATGCTGCCGGCCAAAACCGAGAACGGCAGAGTCAATTCTGCATATGATGGTAGATGAAGGAGCGCCAGCCATACCAATGTTGTGGCAGGAACGCTTCCGTATTTTCCGGCCTGTCTTAGGAGCTCAACAAAATCGACGAGAAATATTATTATCACGCATACCAAGAATACAGTCAGAATAGACTGCACGAAGCGCTTTGAAATATAGCGCGCAATTGTCCCCGTCGCGATCATGCCACGTTTATGCGCTTAAGTTCTGCCCAAATACTAGCTTTAGCTAGCATTAACTTCTTGTTACGGCCCTGAATATCTGCCCAGGTCCAAGACCGATCATAAGCCCTGATTTAGGCGACATTTTAGCGTGTGCAGCAATGGCCGCAATGATAATCGTCAATCCTGGGATTGCGTACATAAGAGGAACGCCCGAGGACGTTATTGTCGTCAGGTTTGTCGCCGCGAGCGCCGCGACGCGAACGCCTGCGCAAAGCGCAATACTCGTGGCGATTGGCCAAAACCATCCGTGACGCGTCGTACGGGCATTCCCCATGCACACCACGGCGATAATGACGAATACAACAGGGTAAAGAGGACTCACGAACCTTTCGTGCAATTCAGACCGGAATTTGCCTGCAAAACGTTTGAAATAAGCATCATCCGGCTCCGGATTAAGAAGCTCGTCAAGGTAGCGCTCCCGCGGTTTATACTCGAACTTACTATTCTTTGGTCCGAACTGTGACAAGTCGAAGGCGTTGCTTTTGAATGCGATGATATTTACCTCGCCATCACCCTTGTTCCGCCTCTGAATATGGCCATCAAGCATGACCAGTACTGACTGGCCGTCCTGTTGCTGCAGGCGCGCGCGCTCGGCTAAGTAAGTCGTGCTATACACCGCATCACGATCATCATGAAGAATGAGCCCCAGTAAATCACCATTATCGTCGCGATCCCGGATGTGGATGGTGAGATTTTCCTCGGGACTCGTAAACTCTCCAGGCTGCACCACCTGGGAAATAAGATCCGTTCTTACTTGCACAATATAGCGGTGCAAGGTGCGCATGCTATAAGGCTGCAAATACAGGTTCGTGACCAAAATGGCGCTGGAAACCAGCAGTGCCAATACGATAAGCGGCATGGCGATTCGCCAAACTGTGCCACCGCTGGCGTTGATGACGATAAGCTCGCTATCGCTATGCAAGCGGTTCAGTGTGTGAATGGTTGCGATCAGGAGAGCAATCGGGGCAATCAAGGCAACAAGATTTGGCAGGACCAGAACCGTCATTTTCAGGTAAAGGAGAAAACTTTGCCCCTGAGAAACCACGAGCTTGAGTTGCTTGAGGGCCGTCGCCAGCCAGACAACTGCGGTCAGAGAGAATAGTACGAGAACAACAGCGCCAGCGGTTTGGCGAAGCACGTATCGGCCTAAGATCCCCATGCCTTGCACTTTTCCCCGCCCATCTCGCAGCCAACCTAAGGCCCAGTGGAGCGTTTTGACGCCGCGCAAGTCTCCGCCCCCTGAATTTGTGCTTGCATAAGGTGGCGGAATTTCGGCAAAGTTTCGTATTTTGCGGCTTCGCCGAGGGATGTCTCAATAAGTGCAGTTTGAATACTTTTTCACTTAAAGAATTGCCGCGATTATCTTCACGCCGCGCCGACATTTATTGGTGTGGCGAAGCGCCGGCCTCTGGCCTATGGCGTGCTTAATACAAGGATCTTCTGATGACCGGTTCCATCGACATCACTTTCTCTAAATTGAGTCCGCCACGCAAAGGCGTCGTCGTGCTTTTCTGCGAACAAGATCTGCAACTTGCCGGTATAGCTTCCGAGTTGGATGAGGTGAGCACCGGAATTATCTCCCGCGCGGCAAAAATTTCGGAATTTACCGGCAAGTATAAGACTTTCCTCGATCTTTTGGCTCCTGCTGGTACGGACTTGAACCGCATTCTCGTCGCTGGGTTAGGCGAGCCAGGCAAGCTGAAGGCTAATGACTGGGTTCTACTTGGCGGTGCTATACGGGCAAAATTATCCGCCCGTGAAGGCAAAGAGGCGACCGTGATCGCCGAGACCGGAGAAAACGGAGAAACAATTTCACCCGACGCCGTCGCGCAAATTGCGCTCGGCCTCATCCTCAGAAGTTATGTTTTCGACAAGTACAAGAAGAAAGCGCAAGAGGGCGAAGATGATGACGGCGATTCGAAAGATGGCATTTCAAAAATCAGAATTCAGTGCCCGGATCCCACAGCCGCGCGACGGATTTTCAATCGGCTCAAAGCGGTCGGCGAAGGCGTATTCGTAGCCCGTGATCTGGTGAATGAACCGGCGAATATTCTTTATCCGGAGGAATTCGCCAGGCGCATCAAGGATCTTGAAAGCCTCGGTGTCGAAGTTGAAATTGTGGATGAAAAGGCGCTTGTGAAACTCGGCATGAGGGCCTTGCTCGCCGTCGGCCGCGGCAGTGAACGAAAGTCCTGTCTCGTCGTGATGCGATGGCACCCCGAGGGTAAAGGGGGGAAGGGCAAGCCTGTCGCCATTGTCGGTAAAGGGGTGTGCTTTGATACTGGCGGCATTTCGCTGAAGCCTTCGAGCGGTATGGGGGATATGAAGGGAGATATGGCCGGCGCCGCCTGCGTCGTCGGTCTGATGCATTGCCTTGCAGCCCGCCAGGCGAAGGCAAATGTCGTCGGCGTCGTCGGTATCGTCGAGAATATGCCCGGTGCGGCCGCCCAGCGCCCGGGCGATATCGTCGAGGCCGCATCCGGCCATACGATCGAAGTCCTTAACACAGACGCGGAGGGGCGGCTCGTTCTTGCCGATGCGCTTTGGTATACGCAGGACCGGTTCAAACCGGAAGCCATGGTCAATCTCGCAACGCTGACCGGCGCGATCATGGTGGCGCTCGGCAAAGCCTATGCCGGTCTGTTCTCGAACGATGATGAGCTTGCGCAAAAACTCACAGAGGCGGGGTTAGTTACCGGGGAAAAGCTCTGGCGCATGCCGCTCGGGAAAGAGTATGACAAGCTCATTAATTCGACGATCGCCGATATGAAAAATATTGGCGACCGGTGGGCGGGGTCGATTGTCGCCGCACAGTTTCTTCAGCGTTTTGTCAATGATGTGCCCTGGGCACATATTGACATTGCCGGCACCGCGATGGCCGCGGAGAAGACGGATATCAACCAGAGCTGGGGGTCCGGATATGGCGTAAGGTTGCTGGACGAGCTGATTTCCGCGAACTATGAAAAATAGCCAATTCCTATCCAAAATCGATATAATTTTACATAATATATATTATGCGAATCAAATGGAAAGTAAAGTTTGACGGCGGACGAAATGGAAGGACTGGTCTTTGCGCCTCAAAAACTTAACAAATTATGACCAAAACGTAAATTGCTATCCCGGCGCACTTTTTTAGTGAACAGGCCTCGTTTGTCTCAAATCTTAACAAAACAGAACGATCGTGCATTATTGATGGTCGATCATTCCGGGTAAACCGGCAAACTGGAATTCTCGTCCGCCAGGTTCCTGATCCATGGCCAGATTTCTACACGGTCCGCAGCCGTCAGATGCAACGGTCCCCACCCCGTTCTCGCTTCTGAGTTTCACAATTCGTGACCGACCGACAGTCCGGAAAGGGCGCCTATGACCCGCGATTCAACCAGCGAAAAGGCCAGGACGTCCGACTTACGTATCGATTTTCTTCTCGAAATCATGCGCGACTTAAGGACGCCTGGCTCGGGTTGTCCCTGGGACATCGCGCAAACGTTTCGCACAATCGCGCCCTATACGATCGAGGAGGCTTATGAAATTGCCGACGCCATCGAGCGCGGCGACATGGACGACCTCCGCCAGGAACTCGGCGATTTGCTTCTGCAAGTCGTCTATCACGCGCAGATGGCGTCGGAAGCGGAGCAATTCGATTTCGCCGACGTCGTCACCGGCATCTGCGAAAAAATGGTCCGCCGCCACCCGCACGTATTCGGCACGCAGGAGGAGCGCGCCGCCGGCGCAGCACCGGGGTTTTGGGAAAAGATCAAGGCCGAGGAAAAGGCCGAGCGACAGGCGGACGGCGATGCGCAGTCTTCCGAGGCGGGCGTCCTCGCCGATATCCCCCTCGCCCTCCCCGCGCTCTCCCGGGCCGTGAAATTGCAGCGCCGCGCCGCGCGGGTCGGATTCGACTGGCCGGATCTGACTCCGGTCTTTGCCAAGATCCGGGAAGAGGCCGGTGAATTGGAAGAAGCGATACGGGCGCTCAAGGCGCAGGACTCAGAAGCCGCCAGCCGTGCGGACATCGAGGAAGAGCTGGGCGACCTCTTGTTCGTCATCGCCAACGCCGCCCGGCATCTGAAGATCGACCCGGAGACGGCGCTCCGCGCTACCAACGCCAAGTTCGAACGGCGCTTCGCCGGCATCGAAGCCCGGCTCGCCGAAGACGGCCGGACGCCTACGCAGTCCGACCTCGATGAGATGGACCGCCTCTGGGAGGAAATCAAGGCCGAGGAAAAAAGGATGCCAGGTCAGGAGACCGGAGGGCAGCGGAGGTGAGTTTGCAGCGCTCTCAGCCCTCCGCCCTATCGCCGCCAGCCCCGGCCGCTACGCCTCCAGGATGACATTGCGGGACCGGTAGCGCCAAGAACGGCGCCAAACTGGCATGAAAAAACCCGCCTCGCGGTCGGGTTGGTGATCCGGTGAACGTGCAATTCGTCATGTAATCGTCATGCAATCGCCACGCTTCGAGAATTTGGTCAGTTGACGGGCCCGGTCCCAGATGACATGCTCACACCTAATCCGAAGGAGGGCGGATTACTCAATCTGAAATTGGGGGGTGTAGCAGCTGGCCGTCTTTGACCGCGGGGACTTAGGACGTCCAATGGAGGCTAAATTGCTACCATTCAAGGGAGTACTGCCTGAGAGAGTTTCAGCGCTGCGATTGGCGCAAGCTTTGTCAGCAAAAAACGTTTCGGAATTGCGGTCAATCAAGTTCGATAACCCGATACTTTTCGCGGCATGGATTGAGGAATTGAGTCATTGGCGCGAGCGGTCGGAACGCGAAATTGAGTTGTTACGGGAGACCGAGCGTACCCTACTGAGTGCGGATTGATTTTTAGGTCCGAATTCGGTGGCGTAACATCGATTGTACCGGCCCATCACCGCATTTGTCGAAACGCGTGATGAGCATCCGCATATGCCGCATTCTTGTGCGACGGGCTGATGCGCGTTTCCGCCACCCCATGAATTCAGTTTCGCACCAGCATGCCATCGGCCAGTGACAGCCGGTAGGCGCGCAGCGCCGGCAGCAATCCGGCAATCAACCCGCCGAATACGATAATCAGCAAAGTGCCCCACTCGCGCATGCTCGGCGGATCGACGGCGAGGTAGAGGCCGAATTCGGCATCGATATAGCCCCGGATGGCGAAGAGGGTTGCATAAAGAGCCAGGCAACCGAACACGACTCCGCCAATGGTCAGCAGCAGGGCCTCGGACAGGAGCAGGCCTAATATCGTCCCTGGCCCGGCACCGACAGAGCGCAGGATGGCCATCTCGCGGCGGCGCTCGTTCAGCGTGCTCAGGATCATTGTCACCATCCCGATCAGCGCCGTCAGCACGACCATGGCGGAAACCGCGCCGAGGGCGATCTCGGCCTGGCCGACGAGCTGCCATAGCTCTTGCAACGCCACGCCCGGAAGGATTGCCAGCAGTGGCTCGTGGCGATATTCGTTGATGAACCTCTGCAATTTGAAAATCGCCAGTTTGGATTTCAGGCCGATCAGCGCCGCGGTGACGGCTCTCGGCTTCAGCGCCACGCGCCTGACCTCCTCCGCGCCTATCGAAACGCCGGGAATACGAGCCCCGCCTCGCCAGTCCACATGGATGGCCTCTATTGCCTCAAGGCTCACATGCACCGTTCTGTCGATCGGCGTGCCGGTCTTCGCCAATATGCCTGACACAAAAAACGGCTTGTCGTCATGCTTCATGAAGGAGACGGCGCCGGCGCCATGGGCGATGATGATCCGGTCGCCGGGCTTGTAGCCGAGCGCGGAAGCGACATCGGCGCCCAGAACCGCGTCGAATAAATCGCCGAAGGGCTTGCCCGATGTGAAAGTCAGAGCCTGGTGGCGCCGGAACCGGTAATGCTTGAAATAATCGCCCGTCGTCCCAAGAACGCGGAAGCCGCGATGACTATCGCCCAGGGAAAGCGGCACCGCCCAAGCGATTTCCGGCCGTTTCACGATTTCCGAGTAGCTTGTCCAGGTGATGTTGTTGGTGGCGTTGCCGATGCGGAAAACTGAGTAGAGCAGCAGTTGGATGGCGCCGGTGCGGGCGCCGATAATGAGGTCCGTTCCCGAGATCGTGTTGGCGAAACTCGCGCGGGCGCCT
>CAYWBS010000099.1:0-8726 GCA_964456215.1 uncultured Hyphomicrobiaceae bacterium | reverse complement strand
TGGACGTGCCGAGTCCTGAAGAAATCGTTCGCGGACTTGGTCCCGAACGGCCGGGGCCCCGGCCCGGAGGTGGTCCACCCGATTCCGGTGCGCAAAAAGTTGTTGGCAGCGGATCCGTTGAGCTGGAGCCCGCCCCGACTGAAAACAGAAAGTCCGAAGGTCAAAATAGTGATGGGTCTCGAACAGCGATTCGAATAGAGCCGACAGTTTTGCCCAAAGCGTCCATCGCTCTTCGCTCTTTCGATGAAATCGTGGCCTTTGTTGGTGAAAAACGAGACATTAGGCTCAAGATTGCGCTTGAAGAGAATGCGCGCCTTGTTCGCTTTAAGCAGGGGCACTTGGAGTTGCAGCTTACCGACGACGCACCAAAGGGATTCGCCAATGAGTTGGGGCAGAAACTTAGCGCCTGGACAGATGAGCGCTGGATAGTGGCGGTTGTCAATGAGGAGGGCGAACAAACAATTGCTGAGCGACGACGTGGCGAGCGCGCCGCGACTGTCGAAGAAGTCAAGCAGCATCGTCTCGTTCAGGATATCTTTGAACATTTTCCAGAAGCCGAGATTACATTGGTCCGGCACCGGACCAATGAAAATGAATAACAACGGGGCAAATAGAGAAGACCCATGAAAGATTTCATGAGCATGATGAAACAGGCGAAAGAATTGCAGAGCCGGATGGCCGAAATGCAGAAACAGCTCGGAGATCTGGAAATTAACGGGCAGTCCGGCGCCGGATTGGTAACTGTAACGCTGAATGGGAAAGGCGATTTGAAAGCAGTCAAGATCGACCCCAGTCTCGCAAAACCTGACGAGCTTGAAATCCTCGAAGATCTAATCGTCGCGGCCCATACCGACGGCAAGGCGAAATTGGAAAACGTAGTGAAAGAAAAGATGCAGATGTTTACCGGGGACCTGCCGTTGCCTCCCGGTATGAAACCTTTTTAGCGCTGATGAGTCGCATTGTCTCCGGGCCGGAAATTGACCGGCTAATCCAACTCTTGGCCCGACTACCAGGGCTCGGACCACGCTCCGCCCGCCGGGCCGCACTACACCTCGTGAAGAAAAAGGATCACCTCCTTGTGCCGCTTGCAGCCGCCATGGCTGATGCGGCAGCAAAGATCGTCCTTTGCAGCACGTGCGGCAACGTCGATACCTGTGATCCGTGCACGATCTGTCAGGATACGCGCCGCGATCCAGCCATAATCTGCGTTGTCGAGGAGGTTGGCGATCTTTGGGCGCTCGAACGGGCCGCCGTACTCAAATCGCGCTATCACGTGTTAGGGGGGACGCTTTCGCCGCTGGACGGGCGCGGTCCCGATGATCTCAATCTCGCCAAATTGTTCGAGCGGGTCCGCAATGGCGAAGTTACGGAAGTATTGCTGGCATTGAACGCGACCGTGGAAGGCCAGTCGACCGCCCATTACATCACGGAGCAGATCGAGCGTGGTGGTCTCACAGTATCGCGGCTTGCCCATGGCGTGCCGGTCGGCGGTGAGCTTGACTATTTGGACGAGGGAACGCTGGCGGCAGCGATAATGAGCCGGCGGCCCCTATAGGCCGTAAACGCTCGCATCCAGTCTGCGCCCAGCCTAACTCCTTATAAAATGACCACGCCGTTGGAGATAAGCCAAAAGAGTGAGCGCGGGGAGGGCGGCTACAGTTGTAACGAGAAAGAAAAGCGGCCAGCCTGCGGCCGCCGCGATGAACCCAGAGGATGCCGAGAGAACCGTACGACCGACTGCCGCGAGCGCTGTCAAAAGGGCGAAAAGCGTTGCGGTATTGTTCGTGTGAGCGGCGAGCGCCGAAATATAGGCGACGAAAATGACGGTGCCGAAACCGCCCGCAAGGTTTTCGGTGACGATGGTTACAACCAAGGCCCAATGCTTCGCCCCCATCCACGCTTGCCAGACGAAGATCAGGTTCGAGAGCATCTGCGCGAATGCGGCGAACCATAAGCCTTGCGCTCCGGTGAGCGCGCGAGCGGCAAGACCGCCTGCAAAGCCCCCGGCGAGCACAGCGGCGAGTCCGGCGCCTTTTACAATCGCCGCGTAGCTAGCCTTGTCGAATCCGATACCGAGTACAAATGGCCCGGTCATCACCCCTGCGAGGGCATCACAAAATTTAAAAAGCACCACGAAGGCAAGAACCGGGAATACATGAGGCATGGAGAGGATCTCTCGAAGCGCATCGAGAGCTGCGACGAAAAACCGCGAGAGCGCGCCCTTTTTCTCGTATTCTCCCGCCGTTTCATTGCTCGGCACGTCGTGCTGCGGTTCGCGGGCAAGAAATGATGCCGCGAGTCCGATGGCGACGAGCGAGGCCGCTCCCGCATAGCCGTAAAACCAAACCTGCGATTGGTGGACGCCTGCCCTTTCCAGGAGGGCGACGGTTGCAATTACGCCAGCGGTGGAGACAAGCAGCGCTACCCTGTAGGCCGAAACATAGTAGGCCATGCCAGCTGCTTGCTCATCGGCATCCAGGGATTCAATACGGAATGCATCAATGACAATATCTTGCGTTGCGGAAACTGTCGCGATTATCACCGCGCCGAAAGCGACAAGGAGTGGTGCATCAAGCGGGTTGAGACTTCCCAAAAACAGTATTGCCAATATCAATGTCAGTTGGCTTAAAACAAGCCAGGCGCGCCGACGGCCAAGGAGCGCTGTCAGCCAAGGTACTCGAAGTGCATCTATCGCCGGCGCCCAAAGAAATTTCAGCGTATAGGGCAAGCCCGCCAGGGTGTAGAGGCCAATGGCACGGATGTCCACGCCGACATCCGCCATCCACAACGTGAGCGTCGAACCGGATAGAGCCAGCGGCAGACCCGACGAAAAGCCGAAAAGTGCGATGAGAAGAACGCGCGGCTTCGTATAAACGTCAAGCGCACGGATTAGGTTCTGTCTGGTTGCCATATGTGCGCCGGTTAGCAAAGGTCAACGCAAATGTCTATTTACGATTACCCTATCTTCCCCATTTCTCCTGATGCAAGGTTCCACGCCGCGTGCTGACCTCCAGACTATTTTCCGTGTAGGCTAAGTACTTCAGGTCCGCCCAAATGCTGCTCATTGTTGCCAAACAATAGCCGCCGCGATTGCCCATTCGCGTCACAGAACCACCACAGGCATCTATACACTCTTGATCAGCGGGCACCGAAATTGCTTATCCAAGAGGGTTTGTAATGCGTCGAATCGGAATTGCCCCGAATGTATCAATTCTGACGATGTTGTTTGCGGTCGGATTGGCAGGATGCGAAAGCGTCACATATGTCAGGAGCCAACTCGAAGAAATACCGGTACCGTCGCCGGCGCTGCTGCAACCCGTATCAGAACCGGATTGCGTATCCGGCCAGGCGAAAAAACATGATGCGGGACAGCATAATGTCTCAAATAGTAGCTCTGACGGCCGAGATTTCGAACAAGTCAATTCAGCGCCAACAAAGGGCGCCACGGCGAAAGAGGAAAAGACGGCGTCTATGAAAAGCGAGGACTCTGTAGTGAACAAGGATTCTACGAAGAGCATGGGCAATGTCGAGAAGCTGAAAACCGAACTAAATTGCTATCGTGACGCGGCGGACCAGATGCGCCGCCGGATTAGAAAACTTCAGGACTCGGTGGCCGAGACGGCCGACGCTGTGACAAAACTGAAAAACAAGTATCAGTACTTGGCCGGTTCGTATTCCGATGGAGGAAGTCACACCAAATCACCTGCGCCTGGCAATTTTTGAGCCCGCCAGGGCATGGACCGTGGCATTGGTCCAGACCGTACGGGACCTAAGTTGCCCTTGAGCCTGCACTGCAGCGGTCGGTGCCAGCATCCGACCGTCCGCGTTAACTCTTTGGCGGCTCACATTATATCCGCCCCTAGAAAAATCGTATCTATCAAAGTAGTCTGTTTTCGGAGGCCGCTACAAAAACAAGGATAAGCGGTCATGCGAGTCTTCAGCGTTATGGGCATAGCTTGCCTTACTTTTCTTTTTGCAGCATTGAATGGGTCGGATGTGCGCGCCGGCAAGAGCGTTATTGCGTTCGGCGTGAAATCGAACGTTTTTGTCTTCCGAGGCGGTGCCAGAGCTCGGCATCGGGGTCCTATTAAATTCCGGCATCGCCGCAAGTCTGCTCCGGGATTCGCGGCGCGTAATCAGTCGTTCCAGGGACGGTTCAAGACGCGCCGGCCGATTTCGAGCTTGCGGTTTTCTGAGCCACGTTGGAGCGCACAGCGATCGCGAGTTCGAATGCGGTTCGGACAGAGGACAAACCTTTGGAAGAGTCGAATCCGGTCAAAATCGAACGGACGGCAACGCTGGCGAAGCAAGATTCGCGCGGGTGGCGCAGCCCGTGGATCAAAGTGGAGCCGGCAGGCATTCTTTTAGCTTGTCCTTTCATCGACGAGGTGTGGCGGCACAGTCATCAACACCCTTCGGCAACTCGTGACTTGAGTCCGCAATTCTTCATACGCCAAAGCAGCAAATCAATTCGGTCCTGGCCGAAAAAAGGCTCTCCTCTAAAGACCATCAACGGAACGCCCGAGTGCCCTGCTTGGGCTTGGCTTGATTGGTTAGCTTCTATGAGCTTATCGAACCGTTCCGGCGTGGCCAAGACTTCGCTTTGCAGCGATTCTGCGTTGAACCCGGCGCGAATTATTGCATCCGTGAGATGATTTCCCTGATGCCAATTGTCGGTACTGCCATCCCAAAGTAGCCGCATCACCTGATCGACAAATTCAAGACCACGACCCCGTTCGACGGCCGCAACCGCAAGCCGCGTCAAATGACGTATATAGGGCTGTTCTGCAGAGATTTTGCTGGTTTCCATGTCCTGCACGATGGGGTCGGGAACGGGTCTCCGGTATGGGACATTCAGGAATTCAGCCACGCGTTGTGAGTCGAGAAGATGATAGGCCCGGTAATGAGCCGGCGCGGTCTCGAAGAACTGGGGGTTGCGGATCGCTATTGGATAGACAATGCGAATATTGACGCAAAGTTCATAGTCTTTTTGGAACGCGATAATGCGATCGAGCGAAAGGTAGCAATACGGACTGCGCATGGACCAATACAAATCAAAAGTATAGGACATTGCGATCCCCTTTGGGCGAAACCGGTTTGCGTGGTAACTTTTGCCTACAAAGAAAACGTGAGGCAAATGACGTTCCTTTCAACGGTCGCAGAGATCGTCGCAGGCCTCTTGCCGAGCATTGATCGGCCTATTTTTGCTGGTATGTATTACCGAAGGTACTCCGCGGTCTTATTGCCGGAGGTACTCCGCGGTCTAAAGTTTCGGCCGGGACTTCATGGCCTGGGCGATTGTGATTGCCGAGAGGGCCCGATATTCGGGCACTTTTATGGCCGCCATTCATGGTCGCCAGCCGGCTTGTCATCCATACAAGTCGTTTGATTTTCATATCGCAAAGCAGAATCAAGGCGAAAGAGCGGGCGTACAGGTAACAGAACAGCTTCTTGAATGGGCTGCGTTCCAGCGTATCCTTTCCCTGTTTGTTCGTCCGCGAACTCGTCGTCTTACATATTTAGCCATCACGCCGACAAAGTGAGCTGACAAAACACCAGCGTCAACCGCAAACGAAAACCGGTGCCTGACGAATGCCAAGAGAACCGGTTTTCGTAGAAAGAGTATTACACTAATTCAAATGAGCCTTTTGCAGTCCATTCATGATCGGTTGTGGCTTTGGGCAGCCTCGAATGATGTTGCGGCTGCCGCGGGCATATTTGTACTCACGCTTTTGATCGTTCTCTTCGTGCGACGCTATATTACAAAACCGGATGTCGAGGCAGTGCGCGAAAAGCTTGAAGCAATAAAATCCCTTCTTAGACAGCGCGTCGAAGCAAAAGAGTTGAAATCGGGTTCGGTGTTGTCGGCGCAGGCGGAGCTCGGACGGGGTACTGCGGATGAAGCGGCGCGTGCGGTTGAGACAGCGGTCAGGGTCGGGGGCGCGAACGCAAGGACAATATTGAAGGACCTGCGCAGCCGGGGAGATACGAAGATCCTGGAAACGGTTCTTCGCGGCGTTGTCCAAAAACATGAAGAAGCGCAGTCCGGGGGCGGAAAGGACGCCGCACGTTATTACCGCGAACTGGCCGCGGTTGCATTTATTTCTAATACGCGGCGAGCCGTCGACGCTCTTGCGAAGGCTGTCGAATTAGACCCCTTTGACTGGGCGACCATTCATCGCCTCGGAGACCTGCAGCATCGGATTGGTGATTTGGATTCATCGCAGGAGAGTTTCGGGCGATTGTTAGCTCTTCGAAGCCGAATTGGCGATCCGCGTGTCCCCATATATGCCCGGATCGGACTGGGCGATGTTGCCGCAATGCGGAAAAACCTGCCGGAAGCGGAACAGCATTATCTGCAGGCGTTGCAGATGGTCGACAATCAAAGGCCATTGGCGGGCGCCGATGCACCTCAACAGCGGGATCTCTCTTTCGTCCTAGACCGGCTGGGTCGCACCTATCAAACAAGGAGGAATATGGAAAGCGCCCACGCGGCCTACCAAAGAAGTTTGGAGATTAAGGCTCAATTGGTCACGAATGATTCGTCTCAGACTGGTTGGCGGCGAGACCTCGCCATAAGTCACTCTCATGTCGCCGACATCCTAATGTCGGAAGGGGAAATCGATGATGCCCTTGCCGCATATCGGCAGGGTTTGAGCGTCATTGCTACTCTTGTCAAACAAGATTCCATGCGCACGGAATGGCAGCGAGATCTCGCAATTTGCCATAATCGGATCGGCGACGCTCTCATGATCAAAGGAGATATTGAGGCCGCGGCAGCCACCTTTCGACAGGCCCTGGCGATATTATCTCGGCTTACGGAGCTGGATGCGTCTCGAAGCGAATGGCAAAGGGATTTGTTTGTCAACTATGGACGTCTTGCTAACGCCCTGAAGGTCAATGGTGACCTTAACGGCGCGCTGGAGACCTACCACAAAAGATTGACCATCGCTGACGCGCTCGCCAAAGAAGCCCCGGCTCACGCCGAATGGTCTCGTAATTTGGCGGTTACGCAGATGGAGATTGGGGATCTCTTAGAATCCGCAGGTGAATTCGAGAACGCATTGGTTTCCTATAAGAAAAGCGCGGCGATTACCGAGAACTTGGTGCGGCAGAACCCCGATCGCAAAGGCTGGCTGCGCGATCTGGCGGCAATGTTCGGCCGGATCGCCGACATCCAGAAGCTGGCCAACGATCTGGATAGCGCCCTGGAAGTCAGTCGACAGAGGCTTGCCATCAGCGAACAGCTTGCGGAACGAGAGCCGTCCAATCCGGAATTGCAAAGTGATTTATCCATAAGTCATACGAAGCTTGGAGATATCCTCAAGGCCAAGGGCGAACTTGACGAAGCAATGCTTTCCTATAGGCGAGGTCTGGCGATAAGAGAGGTTTGCGCTGGACAAGCGCCATCGGATGCGGGCTGGCAACGGTATCTGTCCATCAGTTACGAACGAATTGCTGATGTTCATTTGGCCAAGGGCGAATTCGAAAAAGCTTATGGGGCGAGCCTGGAATGTTTGACAATTCGCGAGCGGTTGGCGGAACGAGATCCTGAAAACAGGCAATGGCAAAGCGATTTGGCGATTGCTCTTGGAAAGGTGGGAACCGCTGAAGCTGGGACGGGCCTAATATTGGAGGGGTGCGCAAATCTCGCGCGGAGCCGAAGGATTATCACTGCGCTCCTTGGAGAATTTCCGGATCATCCGAAGTGGCAAACATATCTCGACTTCGTCGATCGGGCGCTTGTGGAACTTGGCCAGGCAGAGACTGTGCAATAACGTAAGTCCGAAGTAATGGTGCTGTCGAACTTAGTGCTCCACGACCTTGCGATACAGATGCCAGGTTGCGTGCCCGAGAACCGGCATCACGACGGCGAGACCGACAAATAGCGGCAGGCAGCCGACAAAAAGGCTGCTCGCAACAACAAAGCCCCAAACTGCCATCGTTACGGGGTTTTCGACAACCGATCGAATTGACACTTGTATTGCGGACACTGCGCCAACTGGGCGATCGATCAGCAGCGGAAAGGACACGACGCTGATGGCCAGAACAAGGACGGCGAACAGAAAGCCGACGCCGCTGCCGATTATGATCAGTGCCCAGCCGGAGGGGGTGGTTAGAACCTGCCGTATAAACTCGGCGATCGAGGGGGGGACATAACTGCCAAATATCAGCGTGTAAATTATTTGTGCTGCGGCAAGCCAAGCGAAATAGATCGCCATTTGTACAAGTCCGATCGTCACGATGGAGGGGATTGAGGGAGATTTGAGAACGTCGATCGCGTGGCCCCAGTGAGTTTCAAGGTCCTTTTCACGCCGTCGGCTGAGTTCATACAGCCCGACCGCAGCCAGCGGGCCGATCAGCGTAAAGCCGGTGATCAGAGGGAAAAGCAATGGCAACATTTCATAACCAAATGCAATTCTGCTTAAGAAGAGGCCGACCACGGGATAGATTATGACGATCAAGATGACGTGGCTTGGCATCGCCTTGAAGTCAGCCAGCCCCTTGGCCAAAACGTCCTTGAGGTCATCCACATCGATCTTGCGGATATTAGGCTGAGCGGCCCTCTGATCTGCTAGGGCGATAGACTTTTCATTCGCCATGGTGGCGCCTCCGTTAGCAACAATTCAAGTGACTGCTCCTCCAAAGGAGAAGGCATGCCGACTACACCCGATGCCGGTCACATCGAGCCAGAGCCCGTCCCTCCCCTCCACATTGCGGATGGG
>CAYWBS010000098.1:0-8838 GCA_964456215.1 uncultured Hyphomicrobiaceae bacterium | reverse complement strand
GCTCAAACATACCGGCGTTTTGATCATCCCGGGGGTCATGGCGTATATCTCCTATTATTTGATTCTGTATGCCTATCAGCTCGGCGGCGAGGTGGCCGCGGTCACATCGGTGCGCCAGGCTTCGATCCCGATATCCGTACTTTTGGGCGGATTTTTCCTGCGCGAAGGCTCAATTTTGCGCAGGCTGACGGCTTCGTTGATTCTGGCCGCCGGTATTATCCTCATCGTGACGGCGCATTAGCTGCGAAGGCGAGCCGAACCGGGGTCGTATGCCGAACGCAAACAGGCCGTCGCCGGCACAAGCTCGCCCGCCAAATCGATGTGATATGTCCCTTGCTTGATGAAAGCCTTGTCGACGCCGTCCTCATTTTGAACATAGCCCAACCCGACCGAAGCGCCGAGCGTATGGCCGAATGAGGCGGATTTGAGATCGCCCACCGGGCGGCCGTCCCGCAAGATCAATTCACCGCCATAAAGAACCGGTCCCGGATCGTCCAAAACGAACTGCACAAGACGCCGCTTCACCCCCTCTCGTTTTTGCCTGAGGAGCGCCTCGCTGCCGATAAAAGGCGTACTTTTCTCGAAGGAAACGGCAAAGCCAAGCCCGGCCTCAAAAGGCGTGTAGTCGGGCGTGAGTTCCGCGCCCCAGGCACGGAAGGCTTTTTCGAGCCGCAAGGATTCGAGCGCGTAATAGCCCGCGTGGCGGAGATCGATTTCGCCGCCGGCCGTGACCAGATCCCCGTGGACGCCGACCGCAAATTCGACCGGCACATAGAGCTCCCAGCCAAGCTCGCCGACATAGCTCATCCGCGTCGCCCGCGCGGTCGCGTAGCCAATATCGATTTCCTGCGAAGTGGCAAAAGGAAATGCGGCATTCGAAAGGTCGGCGCCGGTGAGCCGCGAAAGCAGTTCCCTGGATCTCGGACCCATGAGGGCGAAAACGGCGTAAGCGCCGGTCACGTCCGTGACAACCGCGAATTCGTCCTTATGAATATTGCTGTCAATCCAATGATGATCGCGAGTCGCTTGAGCGGAACCGGTGACAATAAAAAAGGCCTCGTCGCCAATACGCGTGACCGTAAGGTCACTCTCATAGCCGCCGCGCTCGTTAAGAAGGCCCGTATAGACACACCGCCCGATGGGCACGGATATATCATTGGCGCAAAGACGCTGCAGCACTGCGAGCGAGTCCGTTCCCTGCACAAGGAATTTGGAGAATGAGGACTGGTCGAAGAGAGCAACGCCAGATCGCGCGGCCAGATGTTCCGCCGCCACAGCGCCGAACCAATTTTGCCGCCCAAAGGAATATTCCGTCCTTGCGGTCTCCCCGGATGCTGCAAACCAATTCGCGCGTTCCCATCCCATTTTCGAGCCGAAACAGGCACCGCGCTCGGCCAAAGCATGGTAGATGGGAGAACGGCGCAGCGGCCGGGCGCTGGCGAATTCCAGATTGGGCCACTGCATGGCATAGTGAAGGCCGAGCGTCTCTTTCGTCCGGTCCTTCAGCCATTTGTCGTTGCCGTTAAAACGCGCAAACCGTCTTATGTCTACCGGCCAGAGATCGCTTGTCGGCGATCCATTGATGATCCATTCGGCGAGAGCCATGCCGGCGCCGCCGGCGCTGGCAATCCCCATGGAATTGAAGCCCGCGGCCACAAAGTAGTTTTTGACCTCGGGGGCCTCTCCGAGAATGAAATTGCTGTCCGGCGTAAAACTCTCGGGTCCGTTGACGAATTGCTTCACCCCGGCATCGCCCAAGGCAGGCAGGCGATGCAGCGCGTTTTCCATGAGAATCTCGAATTGCTCCCAGTCATCTTCCAGCAATGTGAACTCGAAATCGTCAGGGATGCGATCCATGTTCCAGGGTTTGGCATCCGGCTCGAACCCACCCATGACGACGCCGCCGACTTCCTCCTTGAAATAGATATAGCCGTCCGGATCGCGAAGACAGGGCAGGTCCGGATGAACGCCGTCAATCCGGCCGGACACAACGTACATGTGCTCGGCAGAATAGAGCGGCACGGTGATGCCGCTCATGCGTCCGAGCTGCCGCGCCCATTGTCCCGCGCAATTGACAACAATCTCGGACCTGACCGGCCCCTCCTCGGTTTCAACGCCCGTCACCGCCCCTTGCTTCACTAAAACATTCTTCACGCGCGCTTTTTCACAAATTGTAGCACCCCGCTGCCTGGCCCCCTTCGCCAAAGCCTGAGTGAGATCCGTCGGATTCGCTTTGCCGTCGCCGGGAATCCAGACGCCACCGGCGAGATCGTCGAAGCGCATGACAGGCCAGATATCCGCAGCCTCCCGCGGCGAAACAATCTCAGCCTCGAGGCCAAAGGCCCGGGCTTTGGCAGAAATCCGTTTCAATAAGGTCATGCGCTCCGACGTCCGCGCAATGCTCAGGCTGCCGCATTTCTTCCACCCGGTGGCCTGTCCCGTTTCCGCCTCCAGGCCGGCATAAAGTTGCGTCGAATACCGGATCAGTCGCGTCATGTTCTCGTGGGCGCGCAATTGCCCCACGAGACCCGCCGCATGCCATGTCGTCCCGCCGCTCAGCCGTCCCTGCTCCAGGAGCACGACATCCGACCAGCCATTTTTTGCCAAATGATAGGCGACACTGCATCCGACGATCCCGCCGCCGATTATCACGACCCTGGCGCTGGCTGGATGCTGACGTTCGGACATGTTTCAGATCCTCAATTTTTTGATTTGGCTCCCATGGCCGTAGACCAAAATCCCGGATAGCAACATATTGTGCGATGTTGCTCCGCCAAGTTTTGGTTCACGAAGACCGGCGAAAAATACTATTGGGCGCTTATGCGAGGTATCAATCAAATCGTTCGTTTTGATAGCATCCATTATTTCAAATCATGATGAAAATCTCTGCCACTGCATGACTGTCCGTTGCCGCCGGAAACTGGCGCAAGGACGAGATTCGCGCGTATTGGTACGTCGTGGCTCGCGCTCGTTATCGCGATCGGATACGAGCAGTTACCACCGCATATTGACGTTCTTGACACGGGTGTAGCTCAGAAGCTCTTCGAACGTTTCTTCCTTGCCCAAACCGCTCTGCTTCCAGCCGCCGTAAGGTGCGCCGAGATAGCGGCCGCTTGAATTGATCCACACGTAGCCCGCCTCGATCTGTTCGGCCGCGCGCATCGCTGCACGAAAATCGTTGGTCACGATGGACGCCGTGAGACCGTACATGACGCCATTGGCAATCGCGATCATCTCGTCGAAATCGGACCAGGTCATCACCGACATGACGGGGCCGAAAATTTCTTCGCGGCCAATTCTCATCTCCGGCTTCACGCGATCGAAAACCGTTGGCGCGACAAAAAACCCTTTTTGGAGGGAGGCATCTCCAGGCGGTCCGCCGCCGGTAAGAAGCTTGGCGCCTTCTTGTTTGCCATAACCTATATAACTCATGACACGTTCGAATTGCTGCTCGGACACGATTGGCCCCATCTCGGAGCCTTCGAGCCAGGGAAAACCGATGGGAATTGATGATGCCAGTTCCGTGAGTGCCTCGGCGACCCGGTCGTGCAGCGAGTGATGCACCAGCACGCGCGAGGTCGATGAACAGGACTGGCCTTGACGGTTCATGTTCATCGACTGCACCGCTGTCTCCGCGGCCTTCTTCGGATCGGCATCCGGGAAAATGATGATCGGATTTTTTCCGCCGAGTTCCAATGTCACCTGTTTGAGGCCATCCGCCGCCTCTCGCGCAATAATCCGGCCAGTCTCAACGGAGCCCACAAAACCAATGCGGGGCACATCCTTATGGCGCACCATGGCGGAACCGGTTTTTCCGTCACCCGTGACGATGTTAACCACGCCCGGAGGAAAGATTATCTCGCACAGCTCGCCAAGCTTGAGACTTGAAAGCGGGGCTTGCTCCGGCCCTTTGATGACCACTGTATTGCCGGCGGCAAGGGCAGAGGCCGCCTTCTCGGCGCAGAAGCGGAACGGATGATTGAATGGATTGATCTTGGCGACAACGCCGTAAGGCTGGCGCAGTGTCATATTGAGATGCCCGGGTTCCCGCGACAGCGTCTCGCCTTTCATCTCGGTTACCAGGCCGGCAAAATAACGAAAGGTGTCAGACGTCCATTTCATGTCGCCACGCATTCCGGAAACCGCGTTGCCGCTATCGACCGCATCCATGAGTGCCAGACCATCCGCATATTCGTCGATTGCCTCGGCCAGCTGAACCAGATATTCCGCGCGTTTGGTAAGTGGCAGTGCAGCCCAGGCGGGGAACGCTTGTTTGGCGGCTGCCACCGCCCGATCGACATCCGCCTCATTGGCGAGCGGCACCTCGCCCAGCACATCACCATTGGACGGATTGATCGTCGTGATCGACTCGCCCGAACGCGCGCTCAACCACTCGCCGCCAATGAACAGTCCCTTCGGCGTGAAGCCGAGGTTCGGAGTCTTTGCCGTCATGGTATGGCTCTTGTTCTCAAGGAATGATCGCCGCGCGCAATGAAGAGCGTTCCGACGCCCGTTTGAACGCCTCATTCAGTTCGTCGAGTTTGAACTTTGAATCGACAATATCCTTGAACGGAAAACGGTTTCTGTTGGCGGTGACGAAATCCAGCGCCTGAATCAAGTGCCGTGGGTGGTAGTTGTGGATTCCCTTTAGCGTTATTCACTTCTTGACAAACATGTTGGCATCCAGCGTGATGTTGGCATCCGGCGTGACAATGCCGCCGAGCGTATATCGTCCGCCGACGCGTAGCATTTTTAGCCCGGCGGGAATGACGTCGGCCGCGCCGCACACCTCGATCACCGCGTCAACACCGTCAGGTGGCGCAAGCCGACGTATTTCGTTAACGAGGCCGTCCTCTCCGTAGCCGGAAATATCGATGATCGTATCGGCGCCGAACTTTTTCGCCGCCTGAAGCCGATCCTTAACAGAATCAAGACCAATGACGAGACGTGCACCGCGCGTCTTGGCCATCGCACATCCGTAGAGGCCGAGCAGCCCAAGTCCCTGTATGACGACGACGTCGCCCATCTGGTTCTGCGTCGCCTCAGTCACGGAAACCATGGTCGCCACGCCGCAATTAAGCGGCGTTGCCTCCTCATCGCTCAGTTCGTCCGGCAATTTCAGAATGCCCGTGCCCGGCACCACGTAGCAATATTCGGCGAACCCGCCAAGGAAATGGGGATCTTCATCCACCAGGTCGTGACCGTATTTCCTAACGCCATGCGATTTTTGCGGCATGTCGTGAACATCGCGATAGTAGGATTCGCCATGGTGGAAATATTCAGTCCAGGTAATCCGGTCGCCCACCGCAAGCGGGTCGCCGCGCATGTCCCGCTTGATATCTCCGCCAAGCTGGTCGATAACGCCGATGATCTCATGCCCCAATATACCGGGACATGGGTTCGGCCGGCGCCCCTCCCATGAATGGATATCCGATCGGCAGATCGTGGACATGGAAACCCGGACAAGCACCTCATCGCGGCGCACGTCCCGCAAAGGATAGCTCTTAATCACGAATGGCGTATTCGGCGCATCGTATACGGCGGCACGCGCGGTACGTTCTGACACGAACCCAACTCCCGATTGATCAAACAGTGCCGTTAATGGCGTAGTCGAAGATCTGGTAGTTCTTCAGTTGTTGCGAACTCGCCCGTGCCAGATAGTCCTGATTTAAGGGGCGGCTGATGATGAACGGGACGTCGCGTTCCGATAGTCCGCCATGGGTTCTGAGCCGCTCGCCATTCAGACCTTCAAGGTCATGGTCTCCCTGCTCCATGCCGATACAATACTTTTCTCCGGAGATCACGACGACATCGGCTTCGACATCGACCGGCAGGTCGAAGCACTCCGCGGCGTCGGCGCGTCCGAGAACTTCTTCGATGCCCTCCATCGGCCGAATGAAGTCGATCACCTCAGGCGCCGATACGCCGTTGAAGCAATGGACGCGAACGAAGCCGCCAAGAGAACCGTGATGGCCGACAAAGGCGTCGGTTATCGGACAGATGACTTTCGTATTTCCGGACCCAAATCGCTCATCAAGACGGTCCTGCAGGTAGACAATATTGTAGCCGCCATCTTCGGCGCATTTATCCTTCATGCCATGATCGGCGACCAGCGCGACGATGGCGCCAAGCTCTTCCAGACGCTGAAAGCGGTCATCAAGGGCCTTATAGAAGGCGAGCGCCTTTGGATGATCGGGCGCATATTTGTGCTGCACATAATCTGTGAGCGAGAGATAGAGCAGTCCCGGCCTTGTCTCCTGCTCAAGAAATTTAATGCCGGCATCGAGCACGAAAAGAGAAAGCTCCTCGGAATACATGTCCGGCAGGGGCTGTCCGACAATGCCGAGCGCATCGACGATGCCGTTTTCCTCCATCGTGCAGCTATCGGCATTCTGGGACGAAAAGCAGACATTCCCATTGCCGGCCTTTAACCCTTTGCCAAGCTGCTTGCGCAGCTTGTCCTTGGCGGTGACCACAAGCGTTTTCACCCCCGCCTCGGACATGACGTCGAAGATGGTTCGTGAGCGCATAAGCTCCGGTCCCGTCATCACCACCGCTTCGCCGGTCTTCGGATCGAGATAGAAGTTTCCGGAGATGCCGTGGACCTTTGGCGGGCTGCCGGTGGCGATCGAAATATTGTTCGGGCAGGTAAAGCTCGGAATCACGCAATGGGCGATGGCGTTGAAACCGTCCCGCATGAAACGTTCGATGGTTGGAATAACGCCCGCTTCGCGCGCCGCGTCGAAATAGTCCGGATCGCTGCCGTCGATACAGACAACCGCGACCGGCTCCTCCGGAATCCTGTATTTTACGCCGTTCAGTTCTGTATGGATTGTGGCCATCGTTCGCCGTCTCGCTTACTCGAAGGGTTAGCCGTTCAGGATGCGTGTTGAATTAAGTAGCATTTATTGTAGTATTTAGTAAAATTGGAAATCTTCTGCAATTCATTGATCCTATAAATGTATCAAAAATGGCTTGAGGCATTTCATCAGGTGGCGACCGAGGGGAGTTTCACGGGAGCGGCACGAAAGTTGAATGTCGGTCAGCCGACGATCTCCTCTCATGTTGGCAATCTGGAACAGCGTTTTGGCGTGGAGCTCTTTCACCGCAAGGGCCGTTCGATTACGCTCACACCTGCGGGCAAGAGACTCTACGACATCACGCATGATCTCTACGGACATGAGCAAGAGGCCATTGCCTTCCTGAAAACGGTCAAGAACCTCGAACATGGTGATTTGAACTTTAGCGCCGTCGGCCCTTATGACGTTATGGAACTGCTTGCCGCTTACCGTGAACGCCGTCCGGGAGTCAAATGTTCGGTGCGCCTGGCGTTGATTGAGGAGGTGCTAGCCGACATCGAGGGTTTCCGCGCCGACGTCGGCATCGTCGGCCGGGATTGCGCAAGCGAGACCGTTCATTCGGTCTTTTACAATCAGCACAAAGTTTTCGTCGTCGTAAACCGTGCGCACCGTCTGGCCAAGCGGCGGAGAATCAAGATGAAGGAATTGCACGGCGAGCCGATGATCATCAGGTCAACGAGTTCGACGACGCAGGCTGCCTTCGATAAGGCCGAAATCGAAGCAGGCGTGAAAACCGAACCTGTATTCGAAATCGAAAGTCGCGAAGGTCTGCGCGAAGCCATCGTTCGCAACCTCGGTATCGGCGTGATATCGGAAACCGAATTCGCGCCGCATCCGGAACTTCAACCGCTGATCGTTACGGACGCCAAGATGTTCACCCGCGCATACATCGCCTGCCTGAAGGCGCGGCAGAACAGGCCTCTCATCCGGGATTTTCTCGATCTCGCGGCCGCGATGGTGACGGAGCGCGGCAAATAGGGCGCAGCTCCTATTTGGCCTTCGCTACCCGCGCCCGCGCCCAGGCGGAAACCCCTTCGGAAACCAGAACGAGCACGATGATGGACAGCAGTATCGCCGCCACGCGATATGTCTCGATCTGCAGAACGTTGCGCTTCAGATACCAACCCATTCCTCCGGCACCAAAGAATCCGATGACGGTCGCCGCGCGGAACGCCACGTCCCAAGTGTAAATGCCAATACCGGTGAACGCGACGCGCACTTGCGGAAATACGCCATAGACCATCACGCCTAGGCCGCTTGCGCCCGTCGACCGAATGGCCTCGACAGGACCCATATCAATGGCCTCGATCTCTTCGGCAAAAAGTTTGCCGGCAAAGCCGATGCAGAACATCGTGAGAGCAAGGACGCCGGCCATCATGCCGAATCCCAGGATCGTTACAAACAGAATAGCCCAAATCGTTTCATGCACCGCGCGGGCGCTCATGGTGAAGAGGCGTGCGACGGGATAAACGAACCGCCTGCTAGGGGTCATGTTGTAGGAACCGAACCAACCGAGAGGCACAGCCGTAAGCATCCCGAATAACGCGCCCAGATACGCCATTTGGATAGTGTCGACAATGGAGGCCAGGTAATCAGGCTCCATCACATAGTCGATCTCCGGCGGGTAGTAACGGTCGGCAACCAGATGACCGACTCTGCCGAACATGTAGATGAAGCGTTCGAGCGGGATATTCAGGTAAACGATCGAGTAACTCAAAAAAACGAGTGCAAGCAGCAAGCCACCCCATCGGTAAAGAGAGTCCGGGAACTTGAACCGACGCCATTCGCGCGGCGGCGACGATGTCTTAATGGAATTCGAGCGCGTGACGGTGCTGTTGCTCATAGCTTAGATGATCGCCTTCCTGACATAGTATGAAACGATCTCTCCGATGAGGATAAGCACCAGGATTGCAAGGATGACGGTTGTCACCCCCGGATAGTTGAACGTATTGAGCTGACGGAAGAAGACGAGACCCAG
>CAYWBS010000097.1:8104-8973 GCA_964456215.1 uncultured Hyphomicrobiaceae bacterium | reverse complement strand
TATGTTTCGACGACATGACATCGTAAGCCCCGCCATAGGCTTTGCGCGTGATCACCGTCACCTTCGGGACCGTCGCCTCGGAAAAGGCAAAGAGCAGTTTGGCGCCGTGCTTGATCAAGCCGCCATATTCCTGGTCGGTGCCCGGAAGGAAGCCCGGAACATCGACAAAGGTGAGGATGGGAATATCGAAACAATCGCAAAAGCGGACGAAACGGGCCGCCTTGCGGGAAGCGTCGCTATCGAGGACCCCCGCCAGCACCATTGGCTGGTTGGCGACAAGACCGATTGTCCGCCCCTCCATGCGCCCGAACCCGACAACGATATTTTTCGCGAACGCCTCCTGGATTTCGAAGAAATCATTCTCATCCACAACCTTGAGAATGAGCTCCTTCATATCATAGGGCTTGTTGGGATTGCCGGGGATGAGCGTATCCAATGAGTCGTCGAGCCGCGCCGGATCGTCCTTTGTCGGCAGGTGCGGTACGCCAGAGCGATTGTTCGAGGGCAGGAAATCCATGAGCCGCCGCATTTGCAGGAGCGCCTCGACATCATTGTCGTAGGCGCGGTCGGCGATTGCCGATTTGGTGGTGTGCACCGTGGCGCCGCCAAGCTCCTCGGCCGTTACTGTCTCGTTCGTCACCGTCTTCACGACATCCGGGCCGGTCACGAACATGTAGGAGGTGTCCTTCACCATAAAAATGAAATCCGTCATCGCCGGCGAATAGACATCGCCCCCCGCGCAGGGCCCCATGATGACCGATATTTGCGGAATGACGCCCGACGCGAGCACGTTGCGCAGGAAGACTTCTCCATAGCCGCCGAGCGCCGCGACCCCCTCCTGGATGCGGGCGCCGCCGGCATCGAACAAA